>JBEGLK010000006.1:0-17788 GCA_041183605.1 Pseudomonadota bacterium | reverse complement strand
CTGCAAATGGGCCGCGTCGGCGCCTGTGGGCGCAATGCCTGAAGCCTCGGCCACCACCGCGGGCTGCGCACGCAGGCCAGTGATGGCCGTGCGCAGCAAATTCAAACCCACCCAGGCCAGGTAGGCTGCACCAGCGTACTTGACCACCATGAACATGGCCGGGTAGGTACGCAGCACGCCGGCCGCACCCAGCGCGGTGCACAACAACAGGATGCTGTCGCCGACAAAAACGCCGTAAGCCCCGCTGAACCCGGCACGCACGCCGCGGGCGGTGGCCACCGACAACACGTACAGTGAATTGGGCCCGGGCAGCAATACGATGCCCACCGCGCCAATCACGTAAGTCCAGAGGTCGGTGACGCCGTAAAAACTCATCCGCGCGACTCCATGGACGCCACAAAACGGTCGAACAGGTACCCAATGTCATGCGGACCGGGGGAGGCTTCGGGGTGTCCCTGGAAGCAGAATGCAGGCTTGTCGGTGCGCTCAAGGCCCTGCAAGGTACCGTCAAACAGACTGACATGGGTGGCGCGCAGATGGGCTGGCAGGGTTTTTTCGTCGACCGCAAATCCGTGGTTTTGGCTGGTGATACTCACGCGGCCGCTGCTCAAGTCCTTCACCGGATGGTTGGCACCATGGTGACCAAACTTCATCTTGAAAGTTTTGGCACCCGATGCCAGCGCCATGATCTGGTGCCCCAGGCAAATGCCGAAGGTGGGGATACCGCTCTCAATCAGTTCAGCCGCCGCCGTGATGGCGTAGTCACAGGGTTGCGGGTCGCCCGGGCCATTGCTCAGGAAAATGCCATCGGGTTGCTGCGCCAGCACTTCTGCGGCCGAAGTTTGCGCCGGCACCACGGTGACGCGGCAGCCACGCTGGGCCAACATGCGCAGGATGTTTTTCTTGACACCAAAGTCGTAGGCCACGACATGAAAACGCGGTGCAGCTTGCTCGCCAAAACCGGGCTGGTCATTGGTTTGAGGGTTGAACAGCGCCCATTCGGTCTGCGTCCAGCCATAAGTGGCCTCGGTGCTGACCACCTTGGCCAAGTCGAGACCGGACATGCTGGGCGCGGCCTTGGCCAGAGCCACAGCGCGGTCGATGACCGCTTGCGTCACTGACTCACCCGCCGCCAGCGCCAGAATGCAGCCGTTTTGGGCACCCTGGGTGCGCAATTGGCGTGTCAACTGGCGGGTATCGATATTGGCGATGGCCACCGTGCCTTGCTCGCGCAAGTAGGCATCGAGCGACTGACTGGAACGGAAATTGGAAGCAAGTTGAGGCAAGTCCTTGATGATCAGGCCGGCCGCATGGACCCGGTCAGATTCAACGTCCTGCGTATTGACACCATAACTGCCAATGTGCGGGTAGGTCAATGTGACGATTTGCTGGCAATAGCTGGGATCAGTCAGGATCTCCTGGTAGCCGGTCATGGAAGTGTTGAACACCACCTCACCAACCGTGGAACCCGTGGCTCCAATGGAATTACCAAGATAGAACGTGCCGTCTGCGAGCGCCAGAATGGCCGGTGGGGTATTTCCCTTGAGAGACAAAAGCACTGGGTTCTCCGAAATAGTTACGGGTACGCCCAAGCGAGCAGGAAGACTTCCTGAAGCTGCTGCTGACTGGGGTTGGTTGGACTGCTGCTTTGAGCGTACGCGGGTGCGAAATTGACCCGAATTATAGCCTAGGGGACACCGTTGGCGAGCTGCGCCGTGGCGCTGGCGTGCAGACAAATCGCGGCGGCGGTGGCTACGTTGAGTGACTCCTCCCCCCCCGGTTGCGCAATACGCACATGGCCGCTGGCGCGGGCTTCGAGTTCTGCACAAACGCCCTGCCCTTCATGGCCCATGGCCCAGGCACACGGCATGGGAAGTTGCTTTTTCATGAGCGCCTGGTGCAAATAATCACCGCGGTGTGAACTCGTCACCAGCAAAGGCACCTGCAGCGCCTGCAACTGGTCCAGCGAGGCGCCTTCAATCAGCCGCAATCCCCAGTGTGCGCCCATGCCGGCACGCAGAACCTTGGTGCTCCACAGGGCTGCGGTGCCTTTGAGTGCGATCACCTGTTTGAAGCCGAAAGCCGAGGCGCTGCGCAAGATCGCCCCCACGTTACCAGCGTCCTGCACCCGGTCCAGGATCACCGTGGCCGCATTGGCCTGAATTTCTGGTTGAATTGGCAAATCAAACACAAAGCCCATGCGGGCCGGTGACTCCAGCGTGCTGAGTTCGTCGAACAAGGGATCGGTCAGGATCAGGTTTTTGGGCGCTGCCTGCACATAGGCCGTGGGTGCCACCGGCCAGTAGGAAGCCGCAAAAAGGCCCAGCACGGGCCGCGCCCCTCGGCTCAAGGCAGCGCGCAACAGATGGTCCCCTTCCACCCAGACGCGCTGCTGTCTGCGGTACTCGGTGCTGCCGTGGGCCAGTCGCTTGAGCTCCTTGAACAAGGCGTTGTCACGTGAGCTGATGTGCAAGTGCTGGGGTGAGGTCATGAAGTAGCCCCAGCCATCAATTCGGTCACCGGCCGGAAACTGGTGCGGTGCTCCGGGCAGGCGCCATGCGTCTGCAGCGCTGCCAGATGCAAGGCCGTGCCATAACCCTTGTGCCTGGAAAAACCATAGGCAGGGTACACGGCATCGACCTCATGGCACCAGCGGTCCCGCGTGACTTTGGCCAGGATGGATGCCGCCGAAATGGCAGGTACCAGGTCGTCACCCTTGACAATGGCCTCGGCGCGCATGGGCAACACCGGCAGCCGGTTGCCATCCACCAGCACCAGCTTCGGGCTCAGACGCAGGCCCTCGACGGCACGGCGCATGGCCAGCAGGGTGGCCTGCAGGATATTGAGCGCGTCAATTTCCTGCACACTGGCTTGCGCCACGGAAAAACACAGGGCCTTGGCCCGGATCTCGTCAAACAACAGTTCACGTTTGCGCGCCGTGAGTTTTTTGGAATCTGCCAGGCCCTTGATGGGCTTGAGCTCGTCCAGAATGACCGCTGCCGCCACCACCGGCCCGGCCAAAGGGCCTCGACCGGCCTCGTCAACGCCGGCGACCAGGCCAGTCATGTCCCATGGCAAGGCAACCTGCTGCATGCCGGAGCCGGACTTAGTTTTGGAAGAGTTGCGCGATGGCATGAGCGGCGAGTTGCGAGGTGTCGCGCTGCAACTCGGTATGCAGCGCGCAAAAACGTTGTTCAAGAGCCGCTATTTTCTCAGGTTGCCGGTCTTTGGCGTCAAGCCATTGCAAAACTTCCTGCGCCAGCGCTCGCGGCGTAGCAGCGTCTTGCAACAGTTCGGGCACAACAAAGTCACGGCACAAAATGTTGGGCAAACCGACCCAGTCCTGCAGTTTTTTGCGCCGCATGATTTGCCAGGACAACCAGCCCATGCGGTAGGCAATCACCATGGGGCGTTTGAACAGTGCCGCCTCCAGCGTGGCGGTACCGCTGGCAATCAGGGTGACATCACAGGCGGCGAGCACGGTATGGGATTGGCCGTCCACCAGGTGCACCTGGCCGGACATGCCGATGGCCTGAAGCACCGCCTCGATCCGCGCCCGGCGTGCCGCCACCACCGGAACGACAAATTTTGTCTCAGGCCGGTCCTGAAGGATCAGCTGGGCGGCTTCAAAGAAATGCTTTGCCAGATGGGAAATTTCGGAATCGCGGCTGCCCGGCAATATGGCCACCACAGAGTCCTGATCTGACAGGCCCAGCCTGGCGCGTGCGGCAGATTTGTCGGACTGCATCGGAATCACATTGGCCAGCGGATGTCCGACATAAGTGGCTGCAATTCCATGGCTGGCCAGCAGGGCTGGTTCAAACGGGAAGATACACAAAACATGGTCGACGCTGCGCTTGATTTTCTCGATCCGCTCCGGTCGCCAGGCCCAAATGGACGGGCAGACAAAGTGCACCGTCGTGATGCCTTGCGCCCGCAAAGCGGCTTCCAGGTCGAGGTTGAAATCGGGCGCATCGACGCCGATGAAAACGTCCGGGTGGTTTTGCAGCAGGCGGTCTTTGAGTTGCTTGCGGATACCCACAATTTCGCGATAACGGCGCAGCACCTCCCAGCCGAATCCATGAACAGCGAGCTTGTCATGCGGCCACCAGGCTTCAAAGCCGCGTAGCGCCATCTGCGGGCCACCGATGCCAACCGATTGCAAGCCCGGCCAGCGCTGCTTCAAGCCGTCCAACAGCAAACCCGCCAGCAAATCGCCCGAGGCTTCACCGGCAACCAGGGCGGCTTGCATATTGTTCAGTGGATGAGTGTTCAGCGCACGATGCCGCGCTGGGTCGAGACCTGATCCAGGAACGAGACCATCATCTGCACGTCTGGTGCGGCTTCAGGACTGGATTGCGACAGGCTTTCGATCCGTTCGCGGGCCACCTGCAGCGTCAGGTCATCGCGGTACAAGGCCTTGTGCATGGCCTTGACGGCGCTGATGCGCTCCGGCGAAAAACCGCGCCGGCGCAGGCCTTCAAAATTCATGGAGCGAGCCGCGGCCGGCTGTCCCTGGCACATGACAAAGGGTGGCAAGTCAGCAAACAACAGCGAACACATCGCGGTCATGCTGTGGGCGCCAATCCGGACAAACTGGTGCACCACGGTGAAGCCGCCCAGAATTGCCCAATCCCCCACATGCACGTGACCCGCCAGTTGGGAGTTGTTGGCAAAAATGGTGTTGTTGCCTACCTGACAGTCGTGCGCCAGGTGCACATAGGCCATCAGCCAGTTGTCGTCCCCGACACGCGTGATGCCGGCATCACCCGGTGATCCGATGTTGAAGGTGCAGAACTCGCGGATGGTGTTGCGGTTGCCAATGACCAGTTCACAGGGTTCGCCAGCATATTTCTTGTCCTGGGGAATGGCGCCCAAGGAGGCAAACTGGAAAATGCGGTTGTCGCAGCCGATGGTGGTATGGCCTTCCAGCACACAATGCGGCCCCACGGTGGTACCGGCACCAATCCTGACGTGTGGGCCAATGACGGTGTAAGGCCCGACCGTGACTGAACTGTCAAGCTCGGCAGCAGGGTCAACCAGGGCCGTGGCATGGATGGCGGTCAAACGCGCCTCCTCAGGCAATTTTGCGCATGGCGCAAGTGAGTTCAGCCTCGACCGCCAGCACACCGTCCACGGTGGCCCTGGTCTGGAACTTGAAGATGCCAGCCTTCATGCGCAGCAACTCCACATCAAGAATCAGCTGGTCACCGGGCTCCACCGGACGTTTGAAGCGAACCCCTTCCATGCCGGCAAAGTAGTAGACCATGTCGTCAGTCGCTGCCGAGTCCATGGCATCAAAAGCCAGCAAGGCGGCCGCCTGGGCCAACGCTTCCAGCATCAACACGCCAGGCATTACCGGGCGGTGGGGGAAATGCCCTTGAAAAAACGGTTCGTTGATGGTGACGTTTTTCAGCGCCTTGATGGTTTTGGCTTTGTCGATTTCGAGCACCCGGTCCACCAGCAGAAACGGGTAGCGGTGCGGCAATTTGGTGAGAATTTTGTAGATATCCATCATGGGTCCTTGGTTCGAATTTTATTTATTGAGGAGCGCCTCAAGTGTCCGAATGCGCTCTCTCAGGCTGGCCAGGTGTTTGAGCGACGCAGCGTTTTTTTCCCAGGCGGCGTTCTCGTCGATGGGAAACATGCCGGTGTAATGACCCGGCTTGTGGATGGAGCGTGTTGCCACCGAAGCGGCTGAGATGTGAACCCCGTCAGCCAGTGTCAGATGCCCCAGCACAACGGCACCACCGCCCACTGTGCAATGGGCTCCTATGGTGGCACTGCCAGCCACGCCGGCACAACCTGCCATCGCCGTATGTCGGCCAATGTGCACGTTGTGACCAATCTGGATCAGGTTGTCAAGCTTCACACCGTCCTCGATCACGGTGTCCTGCAAGGCACCGCGGTCAATGCAGGTGTTGGCACCAATTTCGACGTCATTGCCAATACGCACCGCGCCCAATTGTTCAATTTTTTCCCAAGCCCCGGCATTGGGTGCAAAACCAAAACCGTCAGCACCAATCACCACCCCGGCATGAATGATGCAGCGCTCTCCCACTACACAACGTTCACCCACCGTGACACGCGACTTGAGCACCGAATCGGCACCAATCACCGCATCCGCCTCGAGCACACACAAGGGCCCGATTCGCGCGCTGGGATGGACCTGTGCCAAAGGGTCGATCACCGCACTCGGATGGATCAGCGGGCCATCTGCGACCGCAAAGGTTTTTTTCCAGAATTGGGTAACCCTGGCGTAATACAAATAGGGTTGATCGGTCACGATGCAGGCGCCGCGAGCAACTGCCTGGGCCCGAAACGCTGGGCTCACGATCACACAGCCTGCTTGTGAAACCGACAACAAATGCTGGTACTTGGGGTGACTGAGAAAACTCAGTTCTGTCGGTTGTGCCGTATCCAGGGGCGCCAGACCGCCGATCAACAGATTGGCATCACCATGCAGTTCGCCGCCAAGGGCCTCAACAATGGATGCCAGTCGCAGGGCCACGCGCAAGCAGCTTTCAGCCCGGAATTACCTGGCGCCAGGCGCGTTGAGCGCCTTGATCACTTTGTCTGTCATGTCATGCTTGGGATTGACATAGACAGCATCCTGAAAAATGAAATCGTAGTTTTCTGCCACGGCGATGTCCTTGATCACCTTGTTGGCACGCTGAATCACCAATTGCAACTCTTCATTTTTGCGCGCAGCCAGGTCTTCCTGGAACTCACGGCTCTTGCGCTGGAAATCGCGGTCCTGCTCGATCAGCTGTTTTTGACGCGTTTGGCGCTGGGTTTCAGGCAAAGTTGGGGCATCGCGTTCGAACTTGTCAGCCAACGCCTTGATGCTGGCCTTTTGATCGACCAGATCCTTTTCGCGTTTGGAAAACTCCTGCTCAAGCTTGGTTTGCGCTGCCTTGGCGGTACTCGCTTCCTTGAGCACACGATCGGTACTGACAAAGCCCACACGCAATTCCTGAGCCTGCAAGGAAATTGCAGTCAAGCCACACAAAGTGACTGCACAAACATGGCGTAAAAAATGGTTCATTAGAAACTGGTCCCAATTTGAAATTGCATACTTTGAATTCTATCGTTATCAAACTTGCGAATGGGTTTGGCAATTGCCAGACGCAAAGGACCGACAGGCGAAATCCAGCTGATCCCCACTCCCAGTGACGATCGCAGATTATTGGCATCGGCATTGATGGCCAGGCCACCTTCGGGCCCACCCACCATGCCAATATCCCAGAAACCATACATACGCAAGGTGCGGTCATTGCCAGCGCCCGGAAATGGCGCAAGGATCTCCATATTAACGTTGAACTTGTGAGATCCGCCAACGGCAGTGCCGCTCGCGTCCTGGGGCCCCAGGCTACCCTGCTCAAAGCCACGCACCGAACCCAAACCACCACCATAAAAATTCTTGAACACCGGGAACGAGCCACCGCCCAGGGCTTTGCCCACCCCGACTTCGGTATTGAATGCCGCAGTGAACTGCTTGTTCAAAGGTAAATACTGCTGGAACTGGTATGTGGCACGAACATACTTGGCATCGCCGGCAAACGACCATTCGGCGTTGACACGCTGAAAGCGTCCACTGGTGGGTGCCAGTGCACTGTCACGGCTGTCACGCGCCCAACCGGCGGTCAATGGCAGAGCGATGCTGGAATAACCATACTCGTTGGCGTAATCCGCATACGAGGTTGGCAAAAGCGTGCCAGGCACAATGGTTGTTTTCTCGATGCCGGCACCAAAAAACACGGTGTCAATTTCGGTGAACGGCACCCCAAAACGCACACTCGTACCGGAGGTTTGAAGTTTGTAATAGTCCTGGTCCTGGTAGGGACTGCTGGTCTTGTAATACAGATCAAAGGTGCGCGACACACCATCTTCGGTGAAATAAGGGTCTGTGGTATTGATCACCATCACCCGGTTGATCTTGCTGGTATTGACCTGAATGCCGAGTGAGTTACCCGAGCCAAAAGCGTTTTCCTGCTTTAAACCGAAGGAAAGGCCCAGGCCATCACCACTGGAAAAGCCAGCTCCCAGGCTCAGACTGCCCGTCGGCTTTTCGACGACATTGATGGACAGATCCACCTGATCCGGTGTACCCGGAACTTCCTGGGTTTCAACGGAGACTTCTCCGAAATAGCCCAAACGGTCAACGCGATCACGAGAGCGGCGAATCTTGTCGCCGTCATACCATGAGGCTTCGAGTTGCCGGAATTCGCGACGTACCACCACGTCACGGGTCCGGGTGTTACCGGCCACATTGATCTTGCGTACGTAGGCACGTCGGGAAGGGAGCGCTTGTAACACCAGGGCCACACGATTGTTGACACGGTCAATTTCAGGCCTGGCTTCGACACGGGCGAAGGCGTAGCCAAAATTGCCAAAATAGTCAGTAAATGCCTTGGTGGTCTTGGCAACATCATCGGCGTTGTAGGCCTGTCCGGGCCGGATCACCACCATGGATTTGAACTCGTCGTCCTTGCCAAGGTACTCACCCGCCAGCTTGACGCTGCTGACCACGTAGCGCTCTCCCTCGGAGATATTGATGTTGATACCAATATCGGTCTTGTTGGGCAAAATCGCCACCTGGGTTGATTCAACCTTGAATTCAAGGTAGCCCCGGCTCAGGTAATAGGAACGCAACGACTCGATATCAGCGTTGAGCTTGGCGCGCGAATAACGGTTGGACTTGGTGTACCAGCTCAACCAGCCGCCGGTATCCAGGTCGAACAAGCCGCGCAGGGTGGATTCACTGAACGCCTTGTTGCCCACAATCCGGATTTCACTGATTTTGGCCGGCTCACCCTCCACCACGGTAAAAGTCAAGTTGACGCGATTACGCTCGATCGGCGTAACAGTGGTCACCACCTGGGCTGCATAAAGGCTGCGGTTGATGTACTGGCGCTTGAGTTCTTGCTCGGCACGATCGAGTTGCGCCTTGTCAAACGGTCGGCCATCGGCCAGACCCACATCACGCAGCGCCTTGGTCAATACGTCCTTGTCGAACTCCTTGGTACCCACAAACTCCACCGATGCGATCGACGGACGTTCTTCCACAACCACCACCAGCACATCGCCGTTCACCTCAATGCGCACATCCTTGAACAAGCCCAGTGCAAACAGACTTTGAATGGCGACTGCACCCTTGTCATCACTGTAGGTGTCGCCCACACGCACTGGCAAAGAGACAAAAATCGTGCCTGGGTCTACCCGCTGCAAACCTTCAATACGGATGTCTCGCACCGTGAAAGGGTTGACGGCCCAGGCAGACTGGACGGCAAAAACCATGGAAGCCAACGCAGCACATGTGTTGAGACGAAAACGATTGAGTTGCATATATAAATTCAGTAAATTACGGATGCCTGCAATACAAGCAATGATCAGCCAAACAAACGGGAAAAATCGTTGAAAAGCGCAACCGACATCATGAGCATCAGAATGACCATGCCACCCTGCTGCAAACGTTCCATCCAGGCGTCTGAAACTGGCCGGCCAGTGACACCTTCCCAAAGATAATACATCAGGTGTCCGCCATCGAGTACCGGCACCGGCAGCAAATTCAAGACACCCAGGCTGACGCTGATGAGCGCCAGAAAAATCAGGTACTGTGTCAGGCCCAGGCCAGCCGATTTTCCGGCATAGTCAGCAATGGTGAGTGGTCCACTGATGTTCTTGATGGAAGCCTCTCCGATCATCATGCGGCCCATCATTTTGAGCGTCAGGAGCGACACATCCCAGGTTTTTACCAGCGCCTGCCAGCCTCCTTCGAACGCGCCGTAACGAACCTGCACCATCTCAGGCGGCGTACCCACATAAGCGCCGATGCGCCCAATCGCTTGCTTGTTCTCCAGCACCACACGTGGTGTTACATTCAATTGCAGACGGTGGCCGCCCCGCAACAGGGTCCAGGCCTGTGTCGTCGCCTTTTGATTCATAACCGATTGACGAATCAGCACACGCAAGGCCTGACCGTCACGCACGGGCTTGCCATCTACCTGGACGACCTCGTCACCAGTGCGCAAACCCGCTTGCGCGGCCGCAGAATCAGGCGTGATGTCACCAATCACCGGACGAGTCAGGGGACCCAGCACACCAATTTTTTGAAATAGCCGTGCGTCGACCTCGTGGATGCCGAGACCCGAAAGCTTCAACAGAAATTCACGTTCGGTACCCGCCTTTTCCCCCAGCACCCAAAGCCTGACGTCCTGCCCCTCCAACGCACCCCGGGTCAATTGCCAGCGCAGGTCTTCAAATGACCGAACGTCCACATCCGCCTCACCTTCCAGCGCGGTGCGCAACACCCGCTCGCCACCGACCAATCCGGCTTGGGAAGCCACAGACTCGGTTGCGGGAGGCGCCAGAATGGCTGCAGGCAATTGCACCCCGGTCCAGTTGACCAGGCTGTACAACACCACAGCCAGCATCAAATTGGCCATGGGACCAGCCGCCACAATCGCACTGCGCCGACCCAAACTCTGGGTATTGAACGCAAGATGGCGTTCATCAGGCGTCACCGGTGCTTCGCGCTCGTCAAGCATCCTGACAAAACCACCAACCGGAAACATCGCCACCACAAATTCCGTGCCGCTGGTTCTGGATTGCCAGCGCAACAAGGGCTTGCCAAAACCAATCGAGAATCGCAGGATCTTGACACCACAAGCCACCGCGACGCGGTAGTGGCCGTATTCATGAACGGCAATCAGTAGAGCAATCGCGACAATGAAAGCAGGCAATGTCAACATCAGGTCGGAGCGTCAGACGGACAGACGAGCCACCACATTTGCAGCCGCATGGCGGCTCGATGCATCGAGTTCCAGCAGGTCTTCCAGCGACCCCGGAGGCTCAGTTTTCACCTTGGCCAGTGTCTCCAGATTGACCGAATGCATCTGATCGAAACGAATTTTTTTCGCCAGGAACGCTGCCACAGCGATCTCGTTGGCGGCGTTGAGCACCGCCGTTGCGCCCGCCGGTGCAGCCAACACCGACCAGGCCAGCGCAAGTCCGGGAAAGCGCCGGGCATGACCGTTGGCATCCAGCGATTCAAATGTCAGGTCCGACAGGGTCCTGAAATCAAGCGCGCTGGCGCCCGAAGCCATGCGCTGCGGCCAGGACAGGCCGTAGGCGATCGGAACTTTCATGTCGGGCGTGCCGAGTTGCGCCACCACCGAATGGTCTCGGTACTGAACCATCGAATGGATCACGCTTTGCGGATGAATCACCACCTCGATCTGACCAGGATCCACGCCAAACAAATAACGTGCTTCAATCACTTCCAGCGCCTTGTTCATCATGGTGGCTGAATCCACCGAGATTTTGCGCCCCATGACCCAATTGGGATGGGCACAGGCCTGATCGGGCGTGATGTCCGCAAAGCTGGCAGGATCGCGCCGCCGAAACGGGCCACCCGATGCCGTCAAGATGATCTTGTCGATTTGTGCTGACCAGGTGCTCGAGTCGTCGGGCAAAGACTGAAACACGGCCGAATGCTCACTGTCAATCGGCAACAGCTTGGCCCCACCCTCCTTCACCGCCTGTAAAAAATAGTCGCCACCGACCACCAGAGCTTCCTTGTTGGCCAGCAGCAGGCGTTTTCCTGCACGCGCCGCGCCCAGGCACGATGCCAGTCCGGCAGCACCCACGATGGCGGCCATGACCACATCCACCTGATCATGACTTGCCACCTCGGTGATCGCATCCGGACCAGACAAGACCTGGGTAGGCAAACCCAGGTCGCGACATTGGCGCGCCAGTTCCTGACCATGGGCAAAACTGGCCATAACGGCATAGGCCGGTCGAAACTGCACGCACTGGCGCAACAATTTTTCGACCTGCGTGGCCGCGGTCAAGGCAAACACTTCAAAACAATCCGGGTGCAAGGCCAGTACTTCCAGGGTGCTGACGCCAATGGAGCCAGTCGAGCCAAGAATCGCAACCCGCTGCTTTTTCGAACCTGATGAATCCGACATCGTTTATCTCACATTGAGTAAAGCATCATGGCCAGCGGCAAGCTGGGCAACAAGGCGTCGACACGGTCCAGCACGCCACCATGACCAGGCAATAAGCTGCTGCTGTCTTTGACCCCGGCACTGCGTTTGACGAGGGACTCGATCAGGTCACCCACCACACTCATGGCTGCCAGGAAGAGACAGGCGATGAGAGTAAACACGCTGCCGCGTTCGGCCAGATGGCTGTAAAAGCTGGGAACAACGGGTTGGGTCCACCTATCCACACGGGTCCAGATCAAGGCCAGCACCACCACTGCCAGCATGCCACCCAAAACACCTTCCCAACTTTTGCCAGGGCTGATGGAGACCGCCAATTTACGCGCGACAAGGCGCCCCCCCCAGGTGCGCCCGGCAAAATAAGCGCCAATATCCGCCGCCCAAACCAACGAAAAGACCGACAGCAAGAAATTGGTCCCGATCAGCCTGGCCTGCGCCACTGCCAGCCAGGTGAGCACGAGCGCCACCAGGCCCACGACCAGGCGGACGCTGCGATTCAATTGTCCCCAGACCGGCACGCCGGCACGCAAAATCCAGCCACCCAACAAAACCCAGGCGGCGCCGGTCAACAACCAAAGCTGCGGCAAAGCACGCCCCAGCAGGCCGCCCCACCAGAGGCCTGCACACATCAAGGCACACAAACCGCCCGCCAGATAACTGGCTGCCAACGCGTATCCGTTCAACCGTGCCCACTCCCAGGCAGCCGCGGCCATGAACAGCAGCGCCAAAAAGTTGAATGGGGAAGGTTCAGTGTGAAACAGTGCCGGCAACAAAACCAGCAGTAGCAACACAGCCGTGATCACGCGTTGCTTGAGCATGCTCAGACTTCAGTTATCCCCGGTTGGCATGGCAACGGTGTCATCCTGACCCGAAACCTTGCCAAAGCGGCGTTCGCGTAGCGCGTAGGATTGAATGGCGCGGTCGAGTTCGACCTCGTCAAAGTCTGGCCACAAAGCCTCCGAGAAGAAAAACTCGGAGTAAGCCGATTGCCACAACAAAAAATTGCTGATACGCTGTTCGCCGCCAGTGCGGATCACCAGATCGGGGTCCGGTACATGCGCGAGCGCCGTCATCTGGTTCAGGTTCTGCTCGGTCATCGCCAGACCCTGCTCTGCCACACGCGCCGCCGCCTGCACAATGTCCCAGCGACCGCCGTAGTTGAAGCAGACGTTCAACACCAGCTTCTGGTTGTTTGCAGTGGCTGCCTCAGCCTGCTCGATGCCCTTGAGCACACGGGCAGACAGGCCCTGACGTTCACCAATAAAACGCAATTGCACGCCATCCGCCTTGAGTTGGGGCACTTCGCGCCCCAATGCCATGGCAAACAGGTCCATCAAACCAGATACTTCCTCGACCGGACGACGCCAGTTTTCAGAAGAAAAGGCAAAAACAGTGAGCACCTTGATGCCGCGCGCGTCACAAGCCCGGGCACAGCGCTTGAGTGAATCGACACCCTGCTTGTGGCCGGCAATGCGCGGCAGGAAACGCTTGGAAGCCCAGCGGCCATTGCCATCCATCACAATGGCCACATGATGCGGCGTTACATTGTTTGTCATGGCCGGTCAAACCGCCATGATGTCATGTTCTTTGGCGACCACCAGTTGATCAATCACACCGATGTGTTTGTCGGTCATTTTCTGAATGTCGGATTCGCTGCGTTTCTGATCATCTTCCGACGCCAGTTTGTCCTTGACCAGCTTTTTGACACTTTCATTGGCATCACGGCGCAAATTGCGCACGGCAATCTTGGCGCCCTCGCCCTCATTGCGAACCAGTTTGGTCAATTCCTTACGGCGTTCTTCCGACATGGGTGGCATGGGCACCCGAATCAGGTCGCCCATGGACGATGGATTCAAACCGAGATCACTTTCGCGGATCGCTTTTTCAATTTTGGCACCCATGCCCTTTTCCCAGGGCTGCACGCTCACAGTGCGAGAGTCCAGCAACGACACGTTGGCGACCTGGCTGATCGGCACTTGGGAGCCGTAGTAATCCACATGAACCGTGTCCAGAATGGCCGGATTTGCACGTCCGGTACGGATCTTGGTCAAATTATTTTTGAAAGCCTCGATGGACTGGTCCATCTTGGTTGCTGCGGTATTTTTAATTTCGGCGACTGACATGGGTCTTCCTCACTCAGGGTTCAAAATAAAAAACGATGGGCCGCGGTCATGTCTCCTGACACGCTCACGCATAGACCAGAGTACCTTCATCTTCTCCCATCACCACGCGTTTGAGCGCGCCGTGTTTGAAGATCGAAAATACCTTGACCGGCAATTTCTGATCACGACACAAGGCAAATGCAGTGGCATCCATGATGCCCAGATTTTGCGAAATCGCCTCGTCGAACGAAATCTTGCTGTAACGCGTTGCAGCCGCATCCTTCTTCGGATCAGCGCTGTAAACACCATCGACCTTGGTCGCCTTCAACACAATTTCGGCGCCAATCTCGGCGCCACGCAATGCAGCTGCCGTGTCAGTGGTAAAAAATGGATTGCCGGTACCGGCGGCAAAAATCACGACCTTGCCTTCTTCCAGGTATTGCAAAGCCTTGGGTCGAACATATGGCTCCACCACCTGCTCGATGGCAATGGCCGACATCACACGTGCGGTCAGACCCGCCTTGTTCATGGTGTCCCCCAGCGCCAATGAGTTCATCACGGTCGCCAGCATGCCCATGTAGTCGGCAGTGGCACGGTCCATGCCGACCGAACCGCCCGCCACACCACGGAAAATATTGCCCCCTCCAATCACCACGGCCACCTGAACACCGAGGGCAGTGACACCCACGATTTCATCCACCATGCGCACAATCGTGTCACGATTGATGCCAAACTGGTCATCACCCATGAGTGCCTCACCCGACAATTTGAGCAAAATGCGCTTGTAAGCCGGCTTGACATCTGACATGGGGACTCCTTGGTTTGGGGGGTAATTCAGAAAACAGCTTGGGAGGAGCCCGATCAGGCTGCCTTTTGCGCAGCAGCCACCTGGGCAGCCACTTCTGCAGCAAAGTCATCCACCTTCTTCTCAATGCCTTCACCCACGACATAGAGCGTGAATGACTTGACCGTGGTGGCCATGGCCTTGAGCATTTGCTCAACCGTTTGTTTGTCGTTCTTGACAAACGCCTGATTCAGCAAGGAGACTTCCTTGAGGTACTTCTGAACGCCACCTTCAATACGTTTGGCCACAATTTCTGCAGACTGCACCGGTTTGCCGGCAGCTGTCGCCACAGCAGCATCTTCCGCCGCCTTGGCAGCCGCTACCGAGCGCTCGCGCGCCACCAGCTCAGCCGGAACATCGTCGCTCGACAAGGCCACGGGCTTCATCGCCGCAATGTGCATGGCAACATCCTTGGCGGAAACGTCATCACCTTCAAATTCAACCACCACCCCAATGCGAGTGCCGTGCAGATAAGAAGCCAATTTGCTGCCGCTGGCAAAACGCTTGAAACGACGGAAGCTCATGTTCTCGCCGATCTTGCCAATCAGACCCTTGCGCACGTCCTCGAGCGTCGGACCAAAGCCATCCTGCGAATAAGCCAAGGCACCAAGCGCCTCCAGATCGACCGGATTGTGCTTGACGATCAAGGCAGCAGCCGCATTGGCCAGCGCCAGGAAACTGTCGTTTTTGGTCACAAAGTCGGTTTCGCAATTGACTTCAAGCAGCGCACCCACATCGGCATCAGCGCTGTAAACCACCACACCTTCAGCGGTCACGCGGCTGGCGGCCTTGCCCGCCTTGCTACCCAACTTGACACGCAACAACTCCTCTGCCTTGACCATGTCGCCCTCAGCCTCGGTCAGGGCGCGTTTGCACTCCATCATGGGCGCATCGGTTTTTCCACGCAGTTCAGCCACCATGCTTGCGGTAATTACAGCCATTTTTTTCTCCGGAAATCAGTTCAGTTTATCAATTGAAATTAAAAAAAGGGGGCACACGAGCCCCCCTTTGGATTGGGGTTGCCAATAAATCAGGCGGCAGCCTCATTGACCTCAACGAATTCGTCGGCGCTGTCTTCAGCAACTGCCTTGACTACGTCGTCGATAGCATTGGCACGACCTTCAATGATTGCATCTGCGATGCCGCGGGCATACAGCGCCACAGCCTTGGAAGAGTCATCATTACCCGGAATCACGTAATCCACACCTTCGGGCGAATGGTTGGTATCCACCACAGCAATCAGAGGAATCCCGAGCTTGCGAGCTTCCGCAATGGCAATCTTGTGGTAACCCACGTCAATCACAAAAATAGCATCAGGCAGGGTGGTCATGTCCTGGATACCACCAATGTCTTTTTCCAGCTTCTCGAGTTCACGGGCAAACATCAGCTGTTCTTTTTTGCTCATGCTATCGAGACCGGCTTCCTGCTGGATTTTCATGTCCTTCAGGCGCTTGATCGAGGTCTTGACCGTCTTGAAGTTGGTCAACATGCCGCCCAACCAGCGAGCGTCAACATAGGGCACGCCTGCGCGTTGCGCTTCCATGGCGACGGTTTCGCGCGCCTGGCGCTTGGTGCCAACCATCAGCACGGTACCGCGCTTGGCGGAAATCTGACGTGCAAATTTGGCGGCCTCCTGGAACATCGGCAGGGATTTTTCCAGGTTGATGATGTGAATTTTGTTGCGATGGCCGAAAATGAAGGGGGCCATCTTGGGATTCCAGAAGCGGGTTTGGTGACCAAAGTGGACGCCGGCTTCCAGCATTTCGCGCATAGTAACTGCCATAAAAAACTCCAAAGGTTAGGTCTGAAATCCAGTTCGTTTTGCCAGGAGACTGGCAACACCTTGATGAAACTGGTTTGCGGATTACTTCGCAACCGGCACACAAATACAAAAGATGCCATGCTGCTAAGCCTGACAAGTATATCACCGCGCCGGCTCCGACCCCTGTCCAAGTGGTCGCAGGACCCGGACTACTGCAATGGGGCTGGCTGCAATGGCAGCTGGGTGTCGATGAAGATCTGGGCCGCATCGACCGCATCAAAACGGTACTGGACACCACAATAATCACAGCCAACCTCAATCACCTCACGTTCTTGCAGGATGCTGTCGGCTTCGGCTTGTCCCAGGCTCCGCACCATTTTGGCCACCCGCTCACGGCTGCAGGAGCAGGAAAAACGGGGACCGGATTCATCAGTCAGGGCTTCAAAGCGCAGCAATTTCTCTTCCCAAAACAGCCGGTGCAGGATGGTTTCCACGTCAAGCGTCAACAACTCTTCGCGCTTGAGGCTTGACGCCAGAATCGCAATACGCTTGTAGTCTTCGTTGCGCCCAATCTGGTCTTCTTCAGAGTGGCTGGCTGTTCCTGACAGGTTGCCCTGCCCAGCCATCGGCAGGCGCTGGATCAGCAGGCCGGCCGCCACCTTGTCGTCGGCCGCCAACACCAGCGTGGTGTCAAGCTGCTCACTTTGCAACATGTAATGCTGCAAAACGTCACTGAATTTTTCAAGTTTTTCTCGCGCATCCCCAAACAGCGGCACCACGCCCTGGTAGGGTTGCTGACCGGGTTGACGGTCCTTTGGGTCCAGCGTGATTGCGCAGCGCCCCTCATTTCCGACATTGACCATCTGGCTCAAACTGGCATCCGGATCGATTTCACCATTCACCGTGGCAGTGGCACGCAGGGAAAAGTCGCTTTGCACCTCCACCACCGCGAGTTTGACCGGGCCGTCGCCAAACACCTGCACCACCATGGCGCCGTTGAACTTGATGTTGGACTGCATCAACACGGCAGCAGCCGTCATTTCACCCAGCAAGGACTGCACCGGCG
>JBEGLK010000005.1:0-24783 GCA_041183605.1 Pseudomonadota bacterium | reverse complement strand
GCGGCGGTGCCACTGAGGCGCTCAAGGACCTGGTTGGCAAGAAGCTCGTGAGCGACTTCGATCCGGTTGACGGCTTCCTCTCCATGGGTAATTTCTAAGCCGAGACCTGAACCAAACGTTCAGGCCTGCTGTGGAACGACACCTCCGAAGCCGGTTGCGTCGTTCTGCGGCTGGTTTAGATGATCGTCACGCCGCTGTCCACGGCCAGGATCTGGCCCGTGACTTTGCCAGACTCGTTGGACGCCAAAAAGACGGCCATTTGGGCAACATCCAGGGGTTCCAGAAATCCCAGCAGATGTGTGGCTTCCATATTTCTCAACGCTTCGCTGACTTCGAGGCGTGCCGACACCCTGGGTGTTGTGGTCACACTGGGCGCGATGGCATTGATCCTGATGCCATAACGCGCGTAATGCGCAGCCATGGAGCGCGTCAAGGCCGAAACCCCCCCCTTGGCGGCGGTATAACAGTCGCGCTCGGGTATGGCGACAAGGGCCGCCATCGAGGACATGTTGATGACCGAGCCACCCCCTGCCTTGATCAATTCCGGCAGGCCGTATTTGCAACTCAGGAAGGTGCCAAAGAGATCGAGCTTGATGGCGCGCCAAAACTCCTCAATGGGGGCTTCTGTGACGCAGTTGTCGGCGGGCGTCGAGCCACCCGCAACGTTGCAGATCACATTCAGTGAACCAAAGGTCTTGACGACCTGTGCAATGGCGGCCTGAACATCCTCTGGGTCACTGGCATCACATTGGAGAGCTATGGCGCGGCTCGCATCCAGACCCGCGATCGCCGATTTGGCGGACGGCAGGTTGATGTCGATCGCCGCCACGCACGCGCCTTCCTCGGCAAATCGCTGGCAGATGGCCTGACCAATGCCGCCACCCGCACCAGTGATAAAAGCAACTATTCCATTCAGTCGGCCCATCATGTCCTCTTTGTGTGTTGAATTCGGCAACTTTCGTTCCAAAATGAACGTTGCTTTCGTCAATCATTATCCGGGATTGAACCATCCTGGGTGTTCAATTTTCGACTTGAACACGTTCTGAAAACAAGAACGCGGGATCCTGAAAAACGCCATGGACTTGATCAGAAGGCACTTCCTATACTGAACTGCTATTGCTCCCGTCACGTTTTAACCGCCAGTTGAGCGGAAATCAGGATTTGTTGCTGCACGGTTCAGTTGTCAACCAATGGATCATGGAAATAAGAGAATGAGGAAGATCGGGAATGAAAGACAGTTTTAATCTTGAAGGTCGCGTGGTTGCGGTCACTGGTGGTGGCAGCGGCATTGGTCGCGGGGTGGCGCTTGCTTTTGCTGACGAAGGCAGTCGTGTGGTCGTCATCGACCGCAATGCCGAGGGTGCAGCGGAAACGGCCGAGCAAGTGCGCAAGCTGGGCGCCCAGGCCATCGCCCTGAGCTGTGACATTTCCAACGCCGACAGCGTGCAGCAAGCTGCCAAAGACAGCGAAGCCGCCTTTGGTCCCTGTGATGTGCTGGTCAATAACGCTGGTATCGTGGTGCCCGCCAGTCTGGCCACCATCACCGTGGATCAGTGGAATAGTGTCTTTGCGGTCAATCTGACCGGCACACTGCTGTGTTCGCAAGCTTTTGGCACGCAAATGCGTGCGCGCAAGCGTGGCTCCCTTGTGCATCTGTCCTCTATCGGTGCCGATCAACCGACCGCATGGGCCGGTTGTTATAGTGTGACCAAGGCAGGTGTGGCCATGCTCTCGCGTTTGCTGGCTGTGGAGTGGGCGCCCGATGGCATCCGTAGCAATGTGGTCAAGCCCGGGCTGGTCAGGACTCCCATGACCGAGGACTTCTATGCGCGACCGGGCGTGGAGCAGCGGCGCAGTGAGATTGTCCCGGCAGGGCGTGTGGGCCGTCCGCAAGACATCGCGCAGGCGGTTCTCTTTTTGGCCAGTGACCGGGCCTCGTACATTACCGGCCAGGAGTTGGTGGTCGATGGTGGTCTTGAGCAAATGCTCATGAGCATGGTGCCGCGGGCTTAAAGCTAAGTAAATCAGGAGATCAAGGAACGAGATGAAATCCAAATCGTATATAAATGCGACTTCCATCGCGGAAGGCTTTCTGCACTGTCACGAAATAAAAGTCACAAACCACCATGATTGAACAGATATTTGTCAATGGCTTGCTGGCCAGCCTGATCTACGTGATCATGGCGCTGGGCTTTACGCTGATTTTCGGGATCATGCGGATCGTCAATTTTGCACACGGCGAGTTCTACATGATTGGGGCGGTGAGTGTACTGTTCCTGTTTGGTGGTATGGGCTTGCCATTTTTTGTCTCCGTTGCCATTGGAGGCATCATCAGTGGCTTGCTTGGCGTCGTGCTTGAGCGCTTGCTGTTCAGACCCTTGGTGGGTGACGAGCTGTCGGGCATGATCATGTCACTGGCGGTGGGCATCATCCTGCAGTCGCTGGTGCTGATTGCCTTTGGCCCGGCCGAGCAGTCTACGCCACGACCGTTTTCGGGGACTTGGACGCTTGGCAGTGCGGTGGTCCCCTGGGATCGAACCATTGTGGCGCTCTGTGCCGTTTTTATCCTGGTGATCTTCCAACTGTTCCTGAAGTACTCCCGTCTCGGGCTTGCCATGCAAGCCGTGGCACAGGACCCGCAGACCGCCAGCCTCATGGGGGTGGAGTCTGGCTTGGTCTATGCAGCCTCTTTTGGCATCGCCTGCCTGCTTGCCGGGTTGGCTGGGGCATTGATGGCGCCGGTGTATACCGTCGGGCCGTACATGGGTGAGTTGCCGATGCTCAAGGCCTTTGTGGTGGTGATTCTTGGTGGCCTTGGCAGCATTCCGGGTGCCGTGCTGGGCGGCTTGATCATCGGGTTGAGTGAGTCGGTGTTGACCACCTTCTTTGATTCAACCTTGGCTTTGATTGCCTCATTCGGCATTGTGCTGGTTGTCGTGGTGGTTCGCCCGACAGGTTTGATGGGACGCAGCGTACGATGAAAAATTCTCACATTTACGCGGTTATTGCCGCGCTTGCTCTTGTGCCATGGCTTGTTGGCAGCCAGTATGTATTCCATATTGCCACCATGATCGCCATCTCCATCCCGCTGGCCTTGGGGATGAACCTGATGCTCAAGATCGACCAGTTGTCGTTGGCCCATCCGGCCTTCATGGGTATTGGCGCCTACGGAAGCGCCCTGATGACGATCAAACTCGGCATGCCGCCTTTGGCCGCGCTGACCTTGAGTGCACTGTTGGCTGCGGTGATTGCCGCACTTACCGGCATGATTTTCTTGCGCATCAAGGGTGTGTTCTTTGTTTTGTTGACCTATGCCTTCGGGCAGATCGTCAACCTGATTTTTCAGGAATGGACCTCGCTTTTTGGTGGCAACAACGGACTCTACGGCATCCCCAAGTTTTCGCTCTTCGGGTTGCGCCTGACCGCGGTGCAGGATTACTACATCCTGGGCCTGATTCTTGCAGCCATTTTTTATGCCATCATGCGCGCCATCGAACGCTCGGACATCGGGGCCATTTATGCCTCGTTGAACGAGAATGAAATGCTGTGTCGCTCGCTTGGGTCCAATGCCCATGTCTGGCGCATTGCCGCCTACACCTTCAGCGCCTTTGTTGCTGCCATAGGTGGCGGTGTTTATGCCTTCTATATCGGCTTTTTGTCGCCGGATGCATTTGGTTTCCGGGTGTCGGTGGACCTGATCGTGATCAATGCGATCGGCGGCGCAGCCACTGTCATGGGGCCGCTTCTGGGTTCCATTCTGATCGTGCCGCTGCCCGAATTGCTGCGTGATGCGCGTCAATATCAGTTGCTGATTTATGGCATTTGCCTGATGGTGTTCCTGATTTTCTGCCGGCAGGGTCTGGCATCGCTGATCCAACCGAAGAAGAGGGCTGATTGATGTCAACAATACTTGAAGTCCGTGGGCTGACCAAGCGTTTTGGTGGCCTGACCGCGGTGTCCAATGTTTCCTTCAGTGTTGAAAAAGGTGAGATTTTTGGCATCATTGGACCCAATGGCGCTGGCAAGACCACCTTGTTCAATGTGATTGCAGGGCACTTCCCTCCCACCGACGGCACCGTGACTTATGACGGTGTGGATATTTCCGGCCATAACAGTGATGAAATTGCGCGTCGTGGCATTGCGCGCACCTTCCAGGCGGTTCACGTGTTTGCCGAACACTCGGCAGCAGAAAATCTCCGGCGTGCGGAGGTCCTTGGTCATGCGCACAACCCGCGTGCCTATTTCAAGCGTCCCTCGCAAACCAATGAAAGGGGTGCTGATCTCGCTCAAGTGGCAGCATTCATTGGCATCACCGATTCGCTGGACGGTACGGCCGGCAGCCTGGCCTATGGCTTGCAAAAAATTCTCGGCATTGGCATGGCGATGATGGTGGGCCCCAAGCTGCTGCTCATGGATGAGCCCGCTGCAGGCTTGAACTCATCCGAGAAAAAGACGGCCAGTGCGCTGATTCGTCGCTTGCGTGATGAGTTGGGAATCACCATTCTGCTGGTGGAGCATGACATGCCACTGGTGATGGGGGTTTGTGATCGCATTCTTGTCATTAACCGTGGCCAACCCATCGCGCTCGGCACACCGGCTGAAGTCAAAGCCGATGAGTCGGTGATTGAGGCCTATCTTGGAGAGGACTACGAGTTTGCTTGAAATTAACAACCTGTCCGTCGATTACGGCGGCGTACATGCACTTCGTAACGTCTCGGTCAGAGTGCCCGATAAAGACGTTGTTTCCATCATTGGTGCCAACGGTGCAGGCAAGTCCACCTTGCTCAAAACCATTGTGGGGCTCACGCGTCAAAGTGGCGGAACCATCACATTGGATGGGAAGGAGATTTCGCGTCTGAAACCGCATGAGCGGCTTGACCTGGGTATCGTGCTTTGTCCAGAGGGACGCAAGTTGTTCCCGGATCTGACAGTGAACGAGAACATCCGGGTTGGTGCTTACCGCATGCGCGACAACAAGGAGTTTCGCCAGCGCCTTGAATTTCTGCACAGCATCTTTCCGCGTGTGGCCGAGCGTGGCAATCAAATTGCATCCAGCCTTTCCGGTGGCGAACAGCAGATGGTGGCCATTGCCCGCGCCCTGGTCAGCAAGCCGCGGATTCTGATGCTTGATGAGCCCACACTGGGTTTGGCGCCCAAGCTCATCCTGGAGGTGGCCAAGCTGGTACAGACGCTCAACCGCGAAGGTATCACGATTGTCATGGTGGAGCAGAACGCCAAGCTGGCGCTCAAGATCTCGGACCATGCGTTTGTGCTGGAGACCGGCTCGGTCAAGCTCGAAGGCCCAAGCGCGGAGTTGTTGCAGAGCGATGAAGTGCGCAATGCTTATCTTGGTGGAGAGGGCGGCTGAGCCGCTGTGACAAGTCATGAGTACGCCTGCGAAAATTGCAGTGATGGGGCACCTCAGGTTCCCGCCGGACCGCATGGTGGACATCCTTCCCCATCTGCGTCGTCTGGTGGAAACGACCAACCGGGAGGACGGTTGCATCACCTATCAGGTGGCCATCGACCCCTTTGATCCGGGTGTGATCCGGTTCTCGGAGTTGTGGCCCGATGCGCAGACCCTGGATCGGCACATTGCTGCGGCCCATGTCGTGCCCTGGCGCGAGGCGCAAAAAAACTGTGGGGTGCTGGAGCGCCAGTACATGATTTACGACATCACCGGAGCGCGTTCGGTGTAAGTGTTTCAAGACGTGCACCGATTGCGCCGGCATGTCCCTGGTTGGTGTTGACCGCGTTCGCGAAACTAGGATGCGGATTCCTGAAAATCACCATGGACCGCGCACCATGGGGCTTTTTAGAATGCTCGGGAATTACAGCCCTGGCTTGTGCCATGGAGGCAACGCACCAGAACCAGTCGCCACCTGTGATCTGCTCATCAAATTTACTATTCGGGAGACAAATACGTGAAATTCAGTCATCAGACGGCGCCTGCTATGGCGCTCAAGAAACTCGCAGCGACAGTGGCCATCGGCTTCGGATTCCTGACCAGTGTTTATGCCCAACCCGTGAAAATTGGTGTAATCGCGCCACTGAGTGGCCCGGCAGCACAATGGGGTCTGGCCACGGCAGGCGGTCCCAAGATCCTGGCCGCTGAAATCAACGCCAAAGGTGGGCTTGAAGTGGCTGGCAAGAAGCACCAAGTGGAAGTGGTGGCTTACGACGACATGTACAAAGCCGGTGATGCCGTGGCAGCGTACAGCCGTCTGGTCAAGCAGGATGGCGTCAAGTTTGTTATTGCCATGACATCGGCTTCCACCCTGGCGATCAAACAAAGCGCCGAAGATGACAAGGTGATTGCCTTGACATCGTCGCTGACCGACAAGGCTTTTGATGAAAATACCAAATACATGTTCCGGCTGTACAGCCCGCCCACGTACTTCCTGGCGCCCTTCATCACCTGGATGCGTACCAATCTGAAGGAGCGGCGCCTCGTCATCGTCAATCCGAATGATGAGACCGGTTGGACACAAACCGAGCAAAGCCAGAAGTTGTACAAAAAAGAAGGCTTTGAGGTGTTGGGTAGCGAGTTGTATGAGCGTGCTGCCAAGGACTTCCAGCCCATGTTGACCAAGGTGCTGGCCCTCAAGCCGGAAGTTATTGACGTGAGCACCTCGGCACCTGCTACGGCTGGCCTCATCATCCGCCAAGCGCGAGAAATTGGCTTCAAGGGCCGGTTTGTGCAGACTGGCGCGGGCGGTGCCAAAGAAATTGTGGCTGGTGCCGGCAAAGAAGCCGCCGAAGGCACCATCACCATTCTGTATGCCAACCCGATCAACCCTGGTTATCAGCGGCTGGTGGCAGAATACAAAAAGATGAACGGTCAAGAGCCTAACAACATTATTGTTGCTTTCTACGACGCGGCCAATATGGTGATGCGTGCCGTTCAGAAAGCCGGTGATGTGAACGACACAGCGAAAATTGCTGCTGCCATTCCCGCGGTGTTCCCGTTTAAATCGGTGCAAAACGAAGACCTGACCATTGGCGGCAACCCGATCATTGGCGCCAACAAACAGGTGATGACTGTGAACTACGTCAGCGTGGTGAAGAATGGCGAGCCGGTCATTGTCGGCACGCTCAAATAATTAACTAGGTAGAAGGTATCCCATGACCCAACAAAACGCATCAAAAACCCGCCCGGTCCCAACCCGTGTCGCGCCCGATCTGGTCCATGAGGCCACGCCGGGGCTCGGCTGGTATACCGACAACATTCTTTTTGGTGAAGTGTGGGAGGACAAGGCGCTGTCCAAGCGCGATCGCAGCCTGGTGACCATCACCTGCCTGATCACCCGTGCCTACACGGGTCAATTGACCGGCCACTTCAATCGTGCGCTCAACCATGGCATGACCCCCACCGAGATTGCGGAAGTCATCACCCATTTGGCTTTCTATGCAGGCTGGCCGCCGGCCATGTCGGCCATCAGCGTCATGCAACAGGTTTTTGCCTCACGTAATGTGGGTCTGGACCAGGTTGTCCAGAGCACAAGTGCTGATTTGCCCTTGGGCCAGGCCACAGTGGCGCAGCGCGCCGGTGCCGCGGGCGTTACGCTGGCTGAATATTCACAGCAAGTTCTCGAAGAAGACCTGTGGCAGCGCAAGGAACTCGCCGCTCGTGACCGCAGCCTGGTCATGATCGTGACGCTGGTGGCCCAAGGCCAGTTCGAGACTCTGGCCGCCCGGGTGGAGCAGGGTCTGGCCAACGGCTTGCTTCCTCAAGACTTGCGCGAAGCCCTGACCCACCTCGCGTTTTACGCGGGTTGGCCCAAGGCTAGCAGCGCCTTGGCCATGGCCGAAGCGGTGTTTAAAAAACACGCCTAGTCTACTGACAGGCGCAAAAGTCAAGTAGACACGGCGGCAGCGCTTTCGGGCGCTGTCTTCATTTTTCAGTTCGACACCTCAATAAGGAAAAATCATGACAACGACCCCCAATTTCCTCAAGGACCCCAATAAAAAACTGTTGATCGACGGCAAATGGGTTTCTGCCCTCGGCGGCGAACAAATCGAAACATTCAACCCGGCTACCGGCAAGTTGCTGGCCACGCTGGCACGTGGCCGCCAGGCCGACATCGACGTCGCTGTCGCTGCGGCCCGTCGTGCTTTTGAAGGCCCATGGAGCAAGTTCACGCCGGCCCAGCGCCAGCAAGTCATCATCCGCTTTGCCGAACTGTTTGAGCAGAACTTCGAAGAGCTCATCATGCTCGAGTCGCTCGACATGGGCGCTCCGCTGCACACCCGTCTGCGTCCTTCCAAAAACGGCGCACTGCAGACCATTCTTTACTACTCGGCACAGGCCCGCAACATCAGCGGCGACACCATGCCCAACTCCCTGCCGGGTTCGGTCACGACCATGGTCGTGAAAGCGCCGGTTGGTGTGGTCGGGGGCATCATTCCCTGGAATGGCCCGATGTTCAGCCAGATGAACGTGCTCGGCCCAGTGTTGGCCACCGGTTGCACGGCCGTGCTCAAACCTGCTGAAGACGCCTCTCTGGCTATCCTGCGCACTGCCGAGCTGCTGCTCGAAGCTGGCTTGCCTCCGGGCGTAGTCAACGTCGTGACCGGTCTGGGTTCCGAGGCGGGTGCCGCGCTGGCCGCCCACCCGGATGTCAACCGGGTGGCCTTTACCGGCTCCACCGCCACCGGCCGCGAGATCATCAAGGCCTCGGCCGGCAACATGAAGCGGATCCAGCTCGAACTCGGCGGCAAGTCGCCCGACATCGTGTTTGCTGATGCCGACCTCGACAAGGCCGTCCCTGGTGTGGCCATGGGTGTCTACACCAACAGCGGACAAGTCTGCTTCGCCGGTACCCGTGTGTTCGTTCAGCGCAGCATCCACGAGCAGTTTGTTGAGCGCCTGGCGGCCTTCAGCAAGACACTCAAGGTGGGTGATCCGATGGCGACCGATACCAACCTGGGCCCGCTGATCAACCAGAATCAGCTCAACAAGGTGCTGGGTTATGTTGACAAGGGGCCGCAGGAAGGTGCCAAGCTGGTTTCGGGCGGTCAACGCCTTGGCGGTGACTTGGCTGGCGGCTACTTCATCGAGCCCACCGTGTTTGGCAATGTAAACAACAGCATGACGATTGCCCGCGAAGAAATCTTTGGGCCGGTTGCCTCGGTCATTCCGTTCGACACTGCCGAAGAAGTGCTGAAACTGGCCAATGCCACAGAATACGGTCTGGGTAGCGGCGTTTGGTCCAGCAATGTCAACACCGTGCTCAAGATGGCGAATGGTATCCAGGCCGGTACGGTCTGGGTCAACTGCTACGGCATGCTTGACCCGGCTGTCGGCTTTGGCGGCTACAAGAACAGCGGCTATGGCTGGAAAGGCGGCCAGTCGCAGATTGACGGTTACCTGTACCAGAAGGCCGTTTACATCAACGTTGCCTGAAACTGAAAATTGAAAGAGAAACCATGAAGAAACGTTTACTCGGCCGCACCGGCCTTGAAGTCTCCCCCATCGCCATTGGCGGTGCCGCATTCACCTATGTGCACAAGGCACAAAACTGGGACCCGCTGTCAGAGGAAGGCCGCAAGATCGTCTACCAGACGATCAACACGGCGCTCGACAGTGGCATCAACTACCTGGACACTGCACCCGCCTACGGCAACGGTTACAGCGAAACCCTGTTCGGCGAGGTCATGAAGACGCGCCGCAAGGATTGTGTGCTGGCCAGCAAGGTCTGGTACGAACTGGACCACCAGGGGGTCATCAACAGCGTGCATGAAAGTCTCAAGCGCCTGCAGACCGACCACATCGACATCATGCAGATCCATGGCCGCATGTACAAGCCCGAGGAAGTAGAGCACATCCTCCACGGCGGACCTCTGGACGCGTTGCGCGAGCTCAAGGCGGCGGGCAAGATTGGTCACATCGGCATCACCACCGAGGAGCCCTGGACCGTGATTCCTTTCCTGGCGCATCAAGACATCGAGGTCTATCAGATCGCTTACAACTTCATTTACCAGGCAGCCGCACGGCACTTCCTGATCGAGGCAGCCAAGGTCAATGCGGGTGTGGTGTCCATGCGTACCATGACCTCCGGCATCCTGCAGCGCGAAGCCAGCTTCCTGGCACCGCAATGGTCTGCCAAGGACATGTACGAAGTGGCCTTGAAGTTCGTGCTGTCGGACTCCCGTGTGCACGCCGGTATTGTGGGTGCGCGCTGGCCGCATGAGGTCGAAGACAACCTGCGCATGATTGAAGGCTGGGAGCCACCGATCGACTTTGCTACCATGCCGCGCCTGACCTTTGAGGTCTACAAGGCAGAAGACGCAGCGTAATACACGGGTGTCTGTCGCGTATGGCTTAACTTGATGGAGTCGATCATGTCTGACAAATGTTTGTTGCCCACGCCGGATTTTGCCGATGACGGCATTTACCAGGTCTATTCGATGTGTTTTGGCCGTGTGCCCGAGCGCCGGATTCACGACAACTTCATGCGTCGTGACATGCACGATGGCCCCATGCCGCTGGACTTCAACGTCTGGATCCTGCACAACGCGCATCGCACGGTGCTGGTGGACACCGGCTTCGGCCCGCGTGCCGCCGGTGAGCGTCGTCGCCCGATTGATTTTGATCCGGTCGACGGCCTCAAACGTTTGGGCATTGATGTCGACGCGATCGAAGACATCTTTCTGACGCACCTTCACTTCGATCACGCCGGCAGCATCGACCGTTTTGCCAAGGCGCGTTTTCATGTGCAGGATGCGGAAGTGAACTTTGCCACCGGCCGTTGCATGTGCGAAGCCGGTCTGCGTTTCCCCTTTGACGTCGAGGATGTGGTGACGCTGGTGCGCCATACCTACGCCGAGCGTGTCTGTTTCCATGACGGCGAGGCTCAGCCTTTGCCTGGCATCTCGGTGCACATGGTGCCCGGGCATACCCAGGGCATTCAGGCGGTGCGTGTCATGACACCCCGCGGCCCGATTCTGCTGGCCTCCGATGCCACGCATTTTTACGCCAATCTGCTCAGACGCTCACCCTTCACCGTGACCGTGGATGCGCCGGCGACCTTGCGCTCCTACGACAAGATGATGGCGCTGGCAGGTTCCGTGGACCGCCTGATTCCCGGGCACGATCCCAGGGTGCGCGAGCTGTATCCGAATTACACCTTCGGCGGGGTCGAACTCTCCGCCCTGCATGAAGTGCCCAAGCCGCACGACATCGAATGGCTGAAAGCCATGACGTAGCCGGCGAACGCCAGAATTTTTAACAATAACTGAGGTGGACAAGCCATGAGACTCGAAGGAAAAGTTGCCCTGATCACCGGGGCTGGCACCGGCATCGGCCGTGCCTGTGTGGACCGGTTCGTGCAAGAGGGCGCCCGCGTGGTGATTGCCGAGCTGGATCCCGTGACCGGTGCCGCGGCTCAGGAAGAGTTGACCGGCAAGGGTTATTCCTGCCTGTTTGTGCCCACCGATGTCAGCGACCCCGAAAGTGTCAAGCGTGTGGTGGACACGGCCATGCAGACCTACGGCCGCATCGACATCCTTTACAACAACGCGGGCGGCTCCACCATGCAGGACGGTCCGGTAACCACCGCGCCGTTCGACGAGTTCTGGCGCAAGATGAAGGTCGACCTGTTTGGCACCTGGCTCGGTTGCCACTACGTCATCCCGCACATGATTGCCGCCGGCGGTGGCTCTGTCATCAACGCCAGTTCCATGTATGCCCTGACCGGCACTCCCAACCGGGACGCCTACACCGCAGCCAAGGGAGGCATCACCGCACTCACACGCTCGATGGCGGTGGAGTTTGCCAAACACAAGGTGCGGGTCAATGCGGTGGCGGCTGCCGGCACCACTACCGAGCGCGTTCTCAAACGTTTGCAGTCAAACGGAATTTCGCAAAAGGTCTCTGATGCCCATTTGCTTGGATTCGTGAGTCCGCAAGAGGTGGCAAGCGCTGTGCTTTATCTGGCCTCCGACGAATCGCGCACCACCACTGGCCACATCCTGGCAGTGGACAGCGGCTACACCATCTCCTGAGTTCAGCTGCAAGCCTGATCACCATGACGAACACCAAGGCGCGCGAAATCACGCGGGAACTGGCCACCTATGCGGTGCATTCGAGGTTTGAAGCATTGCCCGAGGCCATCCGGGTGGAATCCGCACGAACCTTCCTGAACTGGATGGGCTGCGTGCTCGGTGGCTGTCGCGATGCTGCGGTGGAAGCAGCTGACGCCATGGTCGCCGAGGCTGGCGGCAACCCTCAGGCGTCCGTGATCGGGCGCGGGCGTCGTAGCGATGTTGCCAGTGCTGCTTTCATCAATTGCCTGAGCTCCACGGTCAACTCCTTTGACGACACCCATCTGGCCACCGTAACCCATCCCACCGGACCGGTTGCTGCGGCGCTATTTGCATACTGTGAGAAAAATGCGATCACGGGTGAGGAATTCCTCAACGCCCTGGCCTTGGGCGTCGAGATCGAATGCCGGCTCAGCAATGTGTTGTTGATGCCACCGGCCAAGGCCAATCTCAGTCTATTTATCACCGGCATCACCGGTCCCATCGGGGCCGCTGCTGCCTTGGGTCGGCTCATGCAACTCGACGAGGAGCGCATGCGCTGGGCTATCGGCCTGGCGGCCACGCAGGCGTCCGGTTTTCGGGCCACCCATGGTGCCATGTCGGCCTTTCTCGTGCCAGCTCATGCGGCGCGCACGGGTGTCTGGGGCGCCATGCTGGCCCAAAAAGGGTTTACCAGCACCGACCACATGCTCGAAGGTGCCAAGGGTTTTGTCGACATTTTCACCAGTGGCGCCAACCTTGACCTCGCGGTTGATGGCCTGGGCACACATTTCGAATTGCAGGCCAATGCCTACAAGCCTTACCCATCGGGCATCGTAGTGCAACCGGTGATCGACGCCTGCCTGGACATCGCTCAGAAAATGCCCGCTCAGGCTGCTGTGGCGTCGGTCAAGGTCAAGGTGCATCCGCTGGCTCTGGACCTGACCAATCGCCGTCATCCCAAAACTCCGGTGGAGGGGCAGATCAGCCTGTTTCACTGGGTGGCTGTCTGTCTGCTGCAGCGCGCGGCAGGGTTGGCCCAGTTGACGCAGGATTGCATCGACGATACCGAGGTGACGGCTTTGCGCGGGCGCATTGAGGCCGTGGTAGATGCCTCGCTGCGGCGCGATGAGGCGATTGCCGAGGTGACGCTGACCGACGGCACCCTGCTGCAAGCCCACGTGGCCCATGCCCGCGGCAGCGTGGAACGCCCCATGACCGACGCGGAGCTTGATGCCAAGTTCACCGCCCAGGCGGTCACGGTGCTTTCCAGTGACGCGTCCGACCGCTTGTTGCGGCTCTGTCGCCATGCCGCCGGGCTGCGCAACATAGGCGCTGAGATCGCCAGCACCTGGGCACCGCGCTGACATGGAAAGCAGCATGCAAAATTTCAGTCTGTCGCTGACGGATTTCGGCCGTATCGGAAGTGGCTTGCGTCGTCCAGAATGCGTTTTGACCACCGCCTGTGGTGATCTTTACGTCAGCGATGAACGCGGTGGCGTCTCGCGCATCAGGCCCGACGGCAGCACCCAACTTTTTGCCGGACAGACGCCGGAGGGCAAACCCTTGTCGGCCAACGGCTTCGCCATGCTGGCCGACGGCTCCTTTCTGATTGCACCCTTGGTGGGGGGCGGCGTGTACCGGCTGCAGCGCAATGGGCAGTCAGAGATGTTTCTGCACGAGGTCGAGGGACGCGCTCTGGCCTGCCCGAATTTTGTGCTGCTTGATGACCAGCAGCGCATCTGGATCTGTTGCCTGACCCAGCAAGACAGGACCAAGGTGCAAACTTTCCCGCGGGACCAGCGGGACGGCTATATAGTGTTGCTGGATAAAAACGGCGCGCGCATCGTGGCCGAGCATGTGGGTTACCCGAACGAAGTCCGGATCGATCCGACCGGCCAGTACCTCTACACCAACGAGACCATGGCGGCGAGGTTGTTGCGCTACCGCATCCGACCTGACGGATCGCTTGGTGTCGCCGAGGTGATTGTCGGCTTTGACGAATCCAACATGTTTGATGGTTTCACGCTCGACAGTGCGGGCGGTGCCTGGATCACGACCTTGATCTCCAATCGGCTCTGGTACGTGGCTCCCGATGGCGAGGTGCGCTTAGTGGTTGAAGAGGCGCAGCCGGAACAGCTGGCCCGCCTGACCGCCTTGCAGAAGATCAATGGTGTGACCCGGGCGATCCTTTACGAGGAGCATGGCTCAAGCCTGCGCAACATCTCCTCGGTGGCCTTTGGCGGCCCCGACCTGAAAACGGCCTATCTGGGCAGCCTGATGGGCGACAGCATTCTGACATTCCGCTCACCGGTGGCTGGCATCAAGCCTGCGCAATGGGATTTTGGTCCATTCTGATGGGTGCAGGCCCCAGCGTTCACAAACGGCGGATATGAAGTCCTGAAAATCGCGATGGACGGGCTGGCCCGGGTTTTCTACACTGGCAAATTTTGGAGATGATGTTATGACCACAGGCAATTCAAATCAACCCGCACGCATCCGCATGCGTATTGGCGACAGCTGGCGCGATGGCCAGACCTTCCAGGACGTGCGCGACCCGTACCGCGGCGACATCGTCGCCCAGGCGCCGGTGTCGACCAGCCAGGACTGCGAAGACGCGCTGGCCGCCGCCTACAAGGCCAAGAAAGTCATGGCCGCCATGCCCGGCTTCGAGCGCGCCGCCTTGTTGCGCCGTGCCGCTGACAATGTGGCAGCCCGTGTTGACGCCATCGCCCGCGCCATGACACTCGAGAGCGGCAAGGCGATTCGTGACTCGCTGATCGAAGTTCAGCGATCCACCGACCTGTTGCGCCTGTGCGCCGAGGAAGCCGTGCGTATCCAGGGCGAACACATTCCGATGGACGCCAGCGCCGTTGGCGCCGGCAAGATCGCCATGCTCATGCGTTATCCGGTGGGCGTGGTCGCTGCCATCACGCCTTTCAACGGCCCGGTCAACCTGGCCGCGCACAAGCTTGGGCCGGCATTGGCCGCCGGCAACAGCCTGATCCTGAAGCCATCGCCCAAGGCGCCGCTGTGTGTGCACCTGTTCATCGAAGCCATTCTGGATGCCGGTGTGCCGGCAGGCGCCATCAACACGCTGTATGGCGATGCCATCGGTCCGCAGATGGTGAGCGACTCGCGCGTTGATTTCGTCAGCTTCACCGGTTCGATCCCGGTGGGCAAGATCATCCGCAACACGGTGGGCATGAAACGTGTGGCACTCGAGCTCGGCGGTGTCGGCCCGACCTTTGTCCACCATGATTCCGATTACCTTGCTGCTGCCAAGATCTGCGCGCGCAATGCTGTGGCGATTGCCGGGCAGAGCTGTGTGTCGGTGCAGAACGTTTATGTGCACAAACAGATTCACGACGCTTTTGTCGAGGCCGTCTGCCGCGAGATGGACACCATCCGTTTTGGCGATCCGCTGGATATGGCGACCGAAGTTGGCACCCTGATCGACGAGCAGGCTGCCATCCGCGTCGAAGGCATGATCCAGCGCGCCGTCGCCGCCGGTGCCAAGGTGTTGCGCGGTGGCCAGCGCAATGGCGCCCAGCTCCAGGGCACCATCCTGACCAACGTCAACAACAGCATGGACGTGGTGTGCAGTGAAATTTTTGGTCCTGCCATGACGATCCAGTCCTACGAGCAGATCGAGCCGCTGTTTGAATCGATCAGCGAGAGCCCCTACGGCCTACAGTGCGGCATTTACACCAATTCGCTGGCGCTGGCTCAAACCGCGATCAAGACGCTGCGTACCGGTGGCGTGATCGTCAACGGCACTTCGCGCTGGCGCTCCGACCAGATGCCCTACGGTGGTGTCAAGGACAGCGGCATGGGCCGCGAAGGCCCCAAATTCTCGGTTCGTGACATGACCGAAGAGCGTCTTTTCGTACTGAACTGATTCGACGCCATCCGCGTCGTCCAGATGTAAAAAAGCCTGACTGGTTTCAGTCAGGCTTTTTTTGTAAGTGCTGTCAACGCCGGAGAAAACCCTGGATTATTCTGCGTTCAGCTGAATGTTGAGGTCCTTGGCGAGACGCGTCCAGCGTGCGGTGTCAGCGGCCACCATCTTGGCAAAGTCGGCATTGGAACCATGACCTGCCTCGACACCCAGTCCGGCCAGGCGTGCTGCCATGTCAGGCGCCTTCAAGACCTTGTTGACTTCTTCGTTGATGCGTTGGGCCAGTTGCGGCGGCAGATTGCGCGGCGCATAGAGGCCGAACCACGACACCACGTTGAAGCCGGGCACGCCGGATTCGGAGACTGTCGCAATGTTGGGGGCCAGGGCTGAACGGTTCGGACCGGTCACCGCCAGGCCGCGCAAGCGGCCCTCTTTAACATGGGGCAAGGCCGAAGCCATGGAGTCGGCAGCCAGGTGCACCGAGCCGGCCACCATGTCCGGGATGGCGGCTGCAGTGCCCTTGTAGGGCACGTGGGTCAGCTTGATGCCGGCCTGTGCCGCGAAGAGCTCAAAGACGAGGTGGCCGAATGAACCAATGCCGCTGCTGACATAGTTGTAGTAGCCGGGTTTTTGTTTGGCCAGGGCGATGAATTCCTTGACGTCTTTCGCCTCAACCTTCGGCGACATCGTGAAGATGTTGTTCGACTCTGCCACCAGCGCAATCGGCGTGAAGTCCTCAACCGCGTTGTAGCGCATATTTTTCATCACCGCCGGTGCCACCGCGTGGGTGCTGGATGTGGCCATCAGCAGTGTGTAACCATCGGACGGTGCACGGGCAACCTCGATGGAGCCCACCGCACCGGCTGCGCCTGGCTTGCCATCCACGATGAACTGTTGACCCAGATTTTGGGTGAGGCCTTGGGCGACCATACGCGCCAGCAGGTCGGTTGCGCCGCCCGGGGAGACTGGGACGACGATGCGAACCGGCTTGCTGGGCCAAGCCTGGGCGTGTGCCAAGCCGGAGGCGGCGAGGGCTACAGCAGGCAGCCAGCGCAGGGCTTTGCCGAGGATGGCGCAAGCAATAAAGTTGCGACGATGGATATGGGTTGTCATGCTTGTCTCCAATTATTGATTTAGTAGCAGGAGGCGTCGTCAGGGAAATGTCGACTGCCCTTCGCGCTGCGCCGAATACCGTAATCAGGTATCCCGCACAACCTGCAAATCATAAATGAAGTTCCCGATGACCAGGGAAACCCCTGTCCCAGCCCTCAGGGCCGGGCAGGCTTGGCAGGATTGAACCAGTCAGCACTGGCCCTGATCCCGCTGCAGCAGAATTATTGTGCTTCCAGCTGAATGTTGAGGTCTTTGGCGAGACGGGTCCAACGCGCGGTGTCGGCTGCCACCATCTTGGCGAAGTCGGCGGGGGAGCCGTGGCCAGCATCCACACCCAGTCCAGCCAAGCGTGCGGCCGTGTCAGGTGACTTCAGCACCTTGTTGACTTCTTCGTTGATGCGTTGAGCCAACTGCGGCGGCAGATTGCGCGGCGCATACAAACCGAACCATGACACCACCGAGAAGCCGGGCAGGCCTGATTCGGAAACAGTCGGAATATTGGGTGCCTGGGGCGAGCGGCGGGCGCCAGTCACGGCCAGTCCGCGCAAGCGACCTTCTTTCACGTGCGGCATGGCGGAAGCCATGGCGTCGGCAGCGAGGTGCACGGAGCCCGAAACCATGTCAGGAATCGCAGCGGCGGTTCCTTTGTAGGGCACGTGGGTCAACTTGATGCCAGCCTGTGCCGCGAAAAGTTCGAAAGTGAGGTGACCGAATGAGCCAATGCCACTGCTGACGTAGTTGTAGTAACCGGGTTTTTGTTTGGCCAGCGCGATAAATTCCTTGACATCCTTGGCTTCCACCTTGGGTGACATCGTGATCACGTTGTTGGCTTCTGCGACCAGGGCAATGGGTGTGAAGTCATCAACCGGGTTGTAGCGAAGCTGCTTCATCACGGCTGGTGCCACCGAGTGCGAGCTGGAGGTGGCCATCAGCAAGGTATAACCGTCGGAAGGTGCACGGGCCACTTCGATGGAGCCCACCGCGCCTGCGGCGCCGGGCTTGCCGTCAACGATGAATTGCTGGCCCAGGTTTTGGGTCAGACCCTGAGCGACGATACGGGCCAGCAAGTCGGTTGCTCCGCCCGCAGCGACCGGGACGACGATGCGCACGGGCTTGCTTGGCCAAGCTTGCGCATGGGCTACACCAGATGCAGCAAGGGCGACAGCGGGCAGCCAGCGCAGGGCTTTGCCCAGGATGGCAGCAGCCACGAAATGACGACGATGGATTTTGGTGGTCATGGGTATTTCCAATTTTTACTGAGTTACTAATCGGGTGGCAGTGTAGTAACGCAGGGCGCTGAGCGTCCATGGTGTTTTTTGGGATGCCGTCATCGCGTATTCAGAACGACAGCATCGCGATACGTGATATGAGCTTGCGGCAACGGGAACCTTGCGTTGCTACTTTCCATCAGTCTGATGGACGGTGTGGTTCTGAGTGGCTTGCTGCACCATGGCAAGCGCGGCGTCCAGATCAAAGTCCTGCATATGCGCGGCAATGGCGGCGCTGTGTTGGCCAAATGCGGCCTGGAACAGCTGTTCCTTGTCGTGCCAAAGCTGGACGGCGGCACCATCGTCGTTTTGTAGCAATGCCAGCAGCTGGTCACAGGCCGTGGCGAGTTCCAGCTTGTCAACAGCCGGCACGTCGTGTAATGCTGTCGTGCTGGTCTGCTCAAGTTCCCTGAGTCCGATCATGACCGGATCGAGGGCAGCCAAGACCTTGTTGAGCAGTGCGTCAATCTGTTCGGCGGCCTCCTGCACCGCTCGGGCGCCAATATTGCCAGCCGTACCGCGCAAGGTGTGTGCGCAGCGTTCCGCGCTGGCGGGATCGGCATCGGCGCGGGCCGCGGCAAAAAGCGCGGCAAACTGCCCTTGACTGTCACGAAACTTGAGCAGCAGGCGGGTGTACAACTTTTCGTTTTGCAAGGTGGTGGCCAGACCTGCCTGGGTGTTTATGCCCGGCAGGGACCAGGGGCTGGCATGGCTGCCAGTTGACGGCGTTGTGTGGCGCGTCTCGGCGGCAAGGGACACGTCAGGCTGGCTCGGAGTGGCCGGATGGATCCATTTGGCCAAAGTGGCAAACATGGTTGCCACATCAAGAGGTTTGGCGATGTGATCACACATGCCTGCGGCGATGACTTTTTCTCGGTCACCCGCCATGGCGTTGGCCGTCATGGCGATGATGGGCAAGGTTTGCCAGTCCGGATTCTTTCGGATCTCGCGGGTCGCGGTGTAACCGTCCATCACTGGCATCTGGCAGTCCATCAGCACAGCGTCGAAGCGGCTGTCATTTGCCAGGATGTCAAGGGCTTGCTGACCGTGATTGGCCACCACCACACTGATGCCGGCCTGGTTCAGCAGCTCCAGCGCCAGTTCCTGGTTCATGTCGTTGTCTTCCACCAGCAGCACCCGTGCACCGGCCAGCCGTGTCATGACAACACCATGGTTTTCGGTTTTTTGCGTCGCGCGGGTGGCACTCCGGTAGCCCTTGTTCAGGGCCGCTCCGATCGATTCCAACAGGGTCGAGGGTGCCGCAGGTTTGGTCAGCACGTTGTGGAGCGAAATGCCTTGCTCCCTGGCGGCGCTCAGTGCCTCTTCGCGGCCATAGGCCGTGACCATGATCACCGCCGGGATGTGTGGTTTGCACGCTTCCTGCGCCAGTCGCATGGTCTCAATGCCATCCATGCCGGGCATGCGCCAGTCCAGCAGCAACAGGCTGTAGGGTTGGTTGGTGCGAACCGCCTGGCCAATCATGTCGAGCGCCTGCTCGCCACTGGCCGCCACCTCGGCGTCAAGCCCGAAGCTGCGCACCATGTCCGACAGGATGTCGCGCGCCGAGGCGTTGTCGTCCACTACCAGCACACGCAGGCCCCGCAATTCGTCGGCCCTGAACATGCGTTTTTCCTGGGGTTCCTTTTGCAAGCCAAAATGGGCGTGAAAATGGAAGACCGAGCCTTGCCCCGGCGTGCTTTCCACCCAGATGCGCCCGCCCATGAGCTCCACCAGGGTTTTTGAAATGGCCAGTCCCAGGCCCGTGCCGCCGTATTTGCGTGTGGTGGAGGCATCGGCCTGGTTGAAGGACTGAAACAGGCGATCGCATTGTTCAGGCGTCATGCCAATGCCTGTGTCTTTCACCCAGAAATGCAGTTCCACGTCGTCCGCGCTCTGGGTCACGGTTTCTACACCCATCACGATCTCGCCGCGCTCGGTGAACTTGACCGCGTTGTTGCCGAGATTGGTCAGGATCTGGCCCAGGCGCAGCGGGTCGCCCAGCAGCGCCGTGGGTACGTCGGGCGCTGCGGTGAAGATCAACTCCAGACCCTTGTCCTCGGTTTTCATGCTGACCAGATTGGCAAAGTTTTCCATCACGTCCTCAAGCTGGAAGGCGACTTTTTCCATGCTCATCTTGCCGGCTTCGATTTTGGAAAAATCAAGGATGTCGTTGATGATGCCCAACAGGTTTTGCCCTGAGCGGTGCACCTTCTCGATGTAGTTGCGCTGCTTGTCGCTGAGCTCGGTCTGCAAGGCCAGCAGGCTCATGCCAATGATGGCATTCATCGGGGTGCGGATCTCATGGCTCATATTGGCCAGAAACTCCGACTTCATGCGCGTAGCCTCTTCGGCCGCTGCGCGGGCACGCTGGATGGCGTCCAGCATCTGGCGCTCGTTCGACACATCCTCGAGCAGCCAGACCACACCTTCCGACAGGTCGAGCGGGTCCAGCGCGCTGCCGGTGATACGGCACCAGAAGGCCGAGCCATCCTTGCGTGCCAGCTCAAATTCGCCCTGATAAGTCTCGCCAGTTTGCAGCGGTGGATAAGCGGTCTTGCCCAATTCGTCATAGTGGGCATCGTCGAGGTGCAAGATGCGGGTCGACTGGTTGATGACCTCGTCCAGGGTATAACCAAAGAGCTTGAGGAAGCCGGGGTTGGCGCGCACGATGTGGCGATTCTTGAACAACACAATGCCGGTGCGCGCAGACTCGAAGATCGCTTCTTGCTCACGGTTGGCACGGGCCAGCGCTTCTGCAGCGGCCTTGCGTTCGGTGATGTCATGCACGGCTGCAAAAACGCTGTTGCCGTGGCCTTCGAGGCTGGGCAGGCGGTCTAGTATCAATTCAACGGGGATCTGGTGGCCGAGTTTGTGGCATCCGAATACCTCGCGTACCAGGACGCCTTCCCGCTGGTGGGTCTGACCATGGATAAAGCCGTCGCGCAAACCCACATGGTTGCTGCGCAGATGGATGGGCACCAGCACCTCGATGGCCTGGTCCAGCAATTCGCCGGGTTCATAACCAAAGGTCTTTTCCATGGTGGTGTTGCACAGGGTGATACGGCCCTGGTCATTGACCACCAGCATGCCCACTGGCGCCGATGCCAAAATGTTGCGGTACCAGGCCTCGGTGGCCTTGATTTGGGCTTGCTGTTCTTCCAGGTCCAGGGCTTGTTGTGCCAGCTTGTCGGTTTGTTGTTGCAGGGTTTGTGCTTGCGCCTGGGTTTCGGCCAACAGGTCTTGTGTGCGCAAATTGCGCTGCAACACCACCATGCGCGGAACCACGGCAGCAGAAAGCTCCTGGACGAGTTTCCACTGGGTGTCTGTGGGAGCGCTGAACACCGCCAACTCCAGCACGCCCAGTACCTCACCACTTTGCACCAGCGGCACCAGGATCAGCACGCTGGGCTCATGTTGCCCCAGGCCTGAGGCCAGCATCAGGTAGCCTTCGGGCAACTCACGGATCACGGTCGCCTTGCCACTGGCCGCAACTTGACCGAGCAAGCCGTCACCGCGGGCAAATTGCCGTCCTTGCAGACGACCTTCGTCCAGCCCCCATCCGGCACAAAATCGGCAAGTCCCGTCCTCGTGAAGATAAAGCGCTGCCGCGCCACCGCCGAACATCGGCGTCAGCAAACCACACATGCGCCTGGCGTAATCGGCCAGTGTTTCGGCATCCTGCAGGACGGCACCCAGGTCGGCCAAGCCGTTGCGCACCCAGCGCTGCTGTTCGGCGTCCAGGCTGGTGCTGCGGTAACGGTCGAGTGCCCGTGCCAAGTTGCCGATTTCGGTGCGTTGGTCCTGATGGGGAACATGCACGCCCAGATCACCCATGGTCATTTTTTCGGTGCTCGCTGTCAGTTGCACCAGAGGCGTGACAAGCCGGCGTTTGACAAACACCAGCAACACCCCCAAAAACAGCAGCAGGTTGCAGATCAGCAGGGACAGCGCGATCATCGATGCCCGGGCTGCGCGACTGGTGAGCTCCTCCACCTTGTCACTGAGATTCTGTCCGAGTTCGGCACGCATCATTTCAATGGTGTCCAGTTGCTGCGCCGTTAGATCCTTGAATTCAAGGCCGGTGACCAGTCCGGTGGCGGTTACCAGTTGTTTTTGCTGCGCGGCTTCCACGATGCGTGCAGAAAGGGCCAGGTACTCGTTGTAACCCAGTTGCATTTTTTGAAAATGCAGTTTCTCGCGTTCGTTCAGGGGCATGCCCCGCAACAGGTCAAAGGCGGCCTCACGGTCTCGTCCCATGGTGAGCTCGGTCTGAAAACGGCTGCGGTAGGCCGGATCACTGGTGCTGGCATAGTTTTGCAGCGCGGCACTGGTTTTGTACAGGCTTTGCTCGATGTGCGTCAGCGCATGCGTCACCGCATCGCGCTTGTCATGGGCCTGCAGACGGGCATCAAAAAAATACAGTGCCAGTGCGTAAGAGCCCAGCGTCAGACATGAAAAGACGACGCTCAGGCCAATCAGCCAGCTGTTGATGCGTTGCAGTGACATGGCGGAGCACCTTCGTTCAAAGTGGCGGGTGAATCAGGCAAGTCACCCGATGTTAAGGTCGAATCCTGCCGGTTGTGGGAAGAATTCGTTCGACCTGGACCAGGCAATCGTAAAACGTGGGGCCGTGACCCAGGTCGGTCAATTTCTGGCTGGTGAGTTCGTTCACGTTGGTGCCGTTGAGCCCCATCTTGCGCCACCAGACGCCCAGCCCGATGACCACGCCAGTCCGGGCCCGTGCGCTCACGTGGGCGCGGCACTGGTAGTTGCCCCGGTCGTTGAAGACACACACCTTGTCACCGTCGGTGATGTGTCGCGCCGCCGCGTCATCGGAGTGCATTTCGAGCAGGGGTTCAACCTCAGTGTCACGCAGGCTCGTCACGTTGACAAAACTTGAGTTCAAAAAATTGCGCGCGGGCGGCGAGATCATGGCCAGCGGGTAGGCGTTCGAGCTGTACGCCGCCTCGTGGTTGGGCACATGGTCGGGCAGGCCGTCGAGTCCCTGGGCTGCCAGCCGGGCACTGAAAAATTCGCATTTACCCGAGGGTGTCGGGAAGTTACCCTGGGCAAACGGCGCCTCCGGCGTCGCCAGCGTGGCAAAACCCTGCGTCAGCAGCAGTTCGAAGTCGATCGCATCGCCATAGGCTTGGCGGCACAGGGTTTCGTCACTGTCGGCAAAGCAGGGATCGGTCAGGCCCATGTGGGCGGCAAGTTCCCGGAAAATTTGTGTGTTGGGTTTGGCCTGGCCCAGCGGTGCAATGGCGGGCCGATTCAGCAACGCATCGGTATGGCCATAAGCGCTGTGCACATCCCAATGTTCCAGTTGGGTGGTCGCCGGCAGGATGTAGTCGGCGTAGTCGGCGGTGTCGGTCTGGAAATGCTCCAGCACCACGGTGAACAGGTCTTCGCGCGCAAAGCCCTGCACCACGCGCGCGGATTCGGGCGCCACTGCCACCGGGTTGCTGTTGTAGACCACCAGGGCCTCGATCGCCGGACCAAATGCAGGGCTGCCCGGGCGCAACAGGTCATCACCTATGGTGCTCATGTTGATGGTGCGTGGTGTGCGACCTGCCAGCAGGTCGGGGCGTTGCAGTGCTGCCTGGCGCACCGGAAAAGTCCCTGAGCTTGACAGCAATACACCACCGGCACGTGTGCGCCAGGCGCCAATCAGGGCGGGCAGGCAGGCAATCAGGCGCACCGCGTTGCCACCGCCATGCACCCGTTGCAGGCCGTAATTCATGCGAATGGCGGCTGGCGCCCGACTGGCGGCACAGGCGCCGTAGTCTTTGGCCAAGGCACGAATCTGCTCGGGGCTGATGCCGCACACCACTGCAACGCGCTCCGGTGGCCACTGCAGGGCTCTTGCCTTCAAGGCGTCCCAGCCCAGCGTGTAACGGTCCAGGTAGTGGTGGTCAAGCCAGTCGTTCTGGATCAATTCGTGCATCAGGCCCAGCGCCAGCGCGCCGTCGGTGCCGGGCAGCAGGGCGATGTGCTCGTGGCATTTGTCGGCGGTTTCACTCTTGCGCGGATCGATGCAGATCAGTTTGGCGCCTTGGCGCTTGGCCAGGTTGGCGTAGCGCCAGAAGTGCAGGTTGCTGGCGATCGAATTGCTGCCCCAGATCAGGATCAGTTTCGATTCGGCAAAAAATTCCACCCGCATGCCCACTTTGCCACCCAGCGTTTGCACCAGGCCTTCGGCGCCGGCGGCGGCGCAGATGGTGCGCGCGAGATGTGAGGCGCCCAGCTTGTGGAAAAAGCGTGCCGCCATGCTCTCGCCCTGAACCAGTCCCATGGTGCCTGCATAACTGTAGGGCAGGATGGCTTGAGGCTCGCGTGCCGCAATCGCGCTCAGACGCCCTGCAATGTCATTCAAGGCCGCGTCCCAACTCACCGGAACAAACTGTCCTGCGCCTTTGGGGCCGATACGTTTCAGCGGCTGCAGGATGCGCTCCGGGTGGTAGCTGCGCTCGGTAT
>JBEGLK010000004.1:0-20914 GCA_041183605.1 Pseudomonadota bacterium | reverse complement strand
CGCTGGGTATAGGGATGCCTGGGTTGCGCAAACACCTCCGCAGTAGCTCCGCTCTCAACCACATGCCCGTTTTCCATGACGATGATTCGATTGGCAAAACGCCGCACCAAATTGAGGTCATGGGTGATCATCAGAACGGCCATGCCATGGCTTTGCTGCAAACGCACCAGCAGGTCGAGAATTTGTCCGCGCAAGCTCACATCGAGCGCCGTGGTCGGTTCATCCGCCAGCAACAGGCTGGGCTGGCAGGCCAGCGCCATGGCGATCATGACGCGCTGGCGTTGCCCGCCACTGAGCTGGTGCGGAAAAGCCCGGGCGCGACGCGCGGGCTCCGGAATGCCGGTTTCGGCCAGCAAGTCAATGACTTTTTGTGCCAGGCCGGCCTTGGTCAGTCCGGTTTTAAGCGTCAGGACTTCGGCAATTTGTTCGCCCACCGTCATCAGCGGATTGAGTGCCGTCATCGGCTCCTGAAAAATCACGGCGATATCACGGCCACGCAGGGCGCGCAACTCTCCCTCCGGCAGGGCCAGCAAGTCCTGGCCATTGAACATGGCCGCTCCACCGATCCTGGCGTTGCCAACCAGGCGCAGCAAACTCAGGGCGGACACGGTTTTACCAGAACCTGACTCACCTACCAGCGCCACGCGCTCGCCAGGAGCAATTGAAAAATTGATGCCGTGCACCACTTGCTTGTCGGCAAAACGCACCGACAGGTTCCGTACATCGAGCAAAGGTGCTTGACTCATGGCGCATCCGCCTTGCGTGGGTCAAGCGCATCACGCAACGCATCACCCATGAACGTCAACAACAAGAGGGTTAGCACCAATACGGCAAAAGTTGCCAGCGAGATCCACCAGGCATCGATGTTGTTCTTGCCCTGGGACAAGAGCTCGCCCAGCGACGGAGTGCCGGGCGGCACGCCAAGCCCCAGAAAGTCGAGCGAGGTCAAGGCCAGGATGGAGCCGCTCATGCGAAACGGCAAAAACGTGACGACCGGCGTCATGCTGTTGGGCAACAGATGGCGACGGATGATGTGCCAGTTGCTCACGCCCAGCGAACGCGCGGCGCGTACGTAATCAAGTTGCCGGTTGCGCAAGAACTCGGCACGCACATAGTCAGACAAACCCATCCAGCCAAACAGACTCAGCAAAATCAGCAGCAAGGCCAGACTGGGTGCAAACACCGCACTGAAGATGATCAAAAGATACAGCTCGGGCATGGAGCCCCAGATTTCAATGAAACGCTGAAACGCCAGGTCGGTCTTGCCACCAAAATAGCCCTGGATCGCGCCCGTAATGATGCCCAGCAGAGTGCCGGTGAAAGTGAGCGCCAGAGCAAACAGCACACTCACCCGGAAACCATAAATCAGTTGTGCCAGCAGGTCGCGGCCACGGTCATCGGTGCCGAGCCAGTTGTCCGCCGTGGGCGGCGACGGGTTGGGAGCCTTGGCGAAGTAGTTGAGTGTTTTGGGACCGTAGGGATTCAGCGCAAACAACGCCCAGTTGCCGTTTTGGCTGAGCCGCTCGCGGATGAATGGATCCAGGTAATCGGTGGGCGTGTCAAAGTCGCCACCAAAGGTCTTTTCGGAATAATCAAGGACCATGGGGAAATAGGTTTCACCCTGGTAACGCACCAACAAGGGCCGGTCATTGCTGATCAGTTCGGCCATCAGGCTCAAACCCACCAGCAGGCAAAAAATCACCAGGCTCCAATAACCAAGCCGGTTGCGTTTGAAACGCAACCAAGCACGCCGACCCGGGCTCAGGCTGTTCACAGGGGGCTTAGTCAAACTTGACACGTGGTCCACCCAGACATAAGACAAATCAGAAATCAGCTTGGTCACCAAGCCAATCAAGGTAAAGAAATACAGCGTGCCCAGCACGACAGGGTAGTCGCGCCGTATCACGCTCTCGTAACTCAGCAAGCCCAGACCGTCGAGCGAAAACAATGTTTCTATGAGCAGCGAGCCAGTAAAAAAAGCACCAATGAAGGCGGCCGGAAAGCCGGTGATGATGGGAATCAACGCATTGCGGAACACATGTTTCCAAAGCACCTGGCGCTCATCCAATCCCTTGGCGCGGGCCGTGACCACGTACTGTTTTCGAATTTCTTCCAGGAAGGCGTTTTTGGTCAACATGGTCGTCACGGCAAAGCTGCCCAGCACCATGGCCGTGACCGGCATCGCGATGTGCCAGAGATAATCCACCACGCGCGCACCCCAGCTCAGTTCGTCCCAGTTGCTGCTGGTCAGGCCGCGCAGCGGGAACCACTGCAGTTGCCCGCCAAAAATCACCAGCAAGGCCACGCCCAGCACAAAGCCTGGAATCGCGTAGCCCAGCAACACCAGCAAGGTGGTGACAAAGTCAAAACGCGATCCGGCGCGCACCGCTTTGGCCACCCCTAGCGGCACAGCGATCAAGTAACTGATAAAAAACGTCCACAAACCCAGACTGATCGATACCGGCAACTTTTCCCACATCAACTGCGACACGCTTTTGTTCTGAAAAAAACTCTTGCCAAGGTCAAAGCGCGCGAACTGGCCGAGCATCTGGAAAAACCGCTCATGCGCGGGTTTGTCAAACCCGTACAGCGCCTTGATCTGCTCAAGCCGCTTGGGGTCCACACCCTGTGCTCCGCGGTAGTTCAGGCCGCCACCTTCAGCCGCAGCGCCCTTTCCTGCGCCGGCCTTGGCCTCGGCCAAATACTGCTCCACCGGCCCACCCGGAACGAACTGGATCACCACAAAAGTCAGCAATAACACACCAAGCAGCGTGGGGATCATCAGCAACAGGCGTTTAAGGATGTAACTCAGCATGGTTTATCTCTGGGCTCCCCTTGCCCACCAGGTATCGATGGCCCAGGCTTCGCCCTGAGCGTAAGGCGGCATGGCGGCGGGTTGTTCCAGGCGCCAGCTGTTAAAAACGATACGGTGCGTGGGCGCCGACCACTGCGGGATCAAGACATGGCTGTGGGCGATCACGCGCTCAAGCGCGCGGCAGGCTGGCAATAATTCCGCCTTGGATCTGGCGCGCGTCATGGCGCTGATCAACGCGTCCACCGCCGGACTTTTCACACCTGCCAGATTGCCGGAATCTTCCTGGTCGGCTGCCTTGGAACCAAAAAGGTCAGCATATTCTTGTCCAGGATTGTGACTTCCACCATAGGCCAATGAGGTGATGTCGAATTCGAATTTCTGCAGTCGCTGCTGATACAGCGCAAAGTCAACCGGCCGAAAATTCAGGGTGATGCCCAGTTTCTCCAGGTTGCGCGCCCAAGGCGTGACCACCCGCGCGCTGCCTTCGTTGCTGTCAAGGTATTCAATCTCAAAGGGCCGGCCCTGGGCATTGCGCAATTTGCCATCCTGCAACTGCCATCCCGCCGCATTCAACAAGGCCTGGGCCTGGCGCAAATTGGCGCGCAAGCTAGAGGGCGCATCGGTACGCGGAGGCTGCGTCATCGGGCCAAATACGGCAGCCGGTACGCTGCCGCGCCAAGGCGCCAGCAGAGCCAGTTCTTGCGCTGAAGGCAGGCCAGTGGCCTGGCAGTCGGTATTGCCGAACAGGCCATTGACGCGCTGGTAGGCGTTATAAAACATCTGCCGGTTCATCCATTCATAGTCCAGCGCCAGACCCAGCGCCTGCCGTACCCGTTCGTCCCTGAACAACTCGCGCCGGGTATTGATCACATAACTCTGAAAACCGGTTGGAAGGCGATGCTGGTATTCGCGCTTGACGAGTTCGCCCGTATCAAATCGTTTGCCATTGACCCGGCGCGCCCAATCGCCCGCCGAGAAGAATCGCATCAGGTCAAATTCCCCCGCCTTCAGAGCCTCCAGCCGTGCCGTGTTGTCCTTGTAAATTTTGACCGTGATGCGTTCGAAATTGGCCGTACCGCGGCGCACGTTCAAATCTTTGGCCCAATATTTTTCATCACGCACATAGCTGATGTCCTTGCCAAAACGTACCGGACCGATTTTGTAGGGTCCGCTGCCAATCGGCAGGTCGGTCACGATCTGGTCAAAAGGCTTGAGTTTGCCGCCCTCAACACCCCAGGCGCGGCTGAACACGGGCAAACCGCCCACGGTCAGAGGCAGTTCGCGATTGGGTTTCTTGAAACGATAACGCAGCGTGCGTTCGTCCAGCACATCCAGACCCGCCACATCAAACAGCAGTGTCTTGTAAGCGGGCGAGGTAAAAGGCCCCATCAGCATGTCAAAGCTGTATTTCACGTCGTCAGCCAGCACGGCATCACCGTTGTGAAAACGTGCTTCCGGCCGAAGCTTAAAGGTGGCACTCAGTCCGTCTGCTGCGACTGCCACGTCCTGTGCCAGCAGGCCGTAAGCCGAACCCGTTTCGTCAAGCGAACTGGCCAACAAGCTGTCAAACATCAGGTCAGACAGGTAGGCCGGCGCCGAGCCCTTGATGGTGAACGGGTTGTATTTGTCAAAGGTGGAGACCCGCAAATTGCTCACCAGCCGTAATTCCCCACCCTTGGGAGCGGCCGGATTCACATAGTCAAAATGGGAGAAATTCGGGGGGTATTTGAGGTCGCCCCAAAGCGCATAACCGTGTGCAGCCCACAAAGGAGACACCCAAGACAGGAAAATGAAAAAAAGCACGCGACGCATGCGACAATTCTGCATCAATTGTTTTACTCTCTGCCGGTTAACGGGCAACAAAATGCACAATCGAATTGTGTGCATCAGCGCTTTCTGGCAGGTGATATTTTTCCAACGAACGAATTAAAAACAGAGGCTATTATGGGTTTCCTGACAGGCAAAAAATTTCTGATCACCGGTGTATTGTCGAACCGCTCGATTGCCTACGGTATCGCCAAGGCTTGCCACGAGCAAGGTGCAGAACTGGCATTCAGTTATGTTGGTGAGCGCTTCAAGGATCGCATCACAGAATTTGCCGCTGACTTCAACTCGAAGCTGATTTTTGATTGCGACGTGAGTTCAGACGAACAAATTGACAAATTGTTCAAAGACCTGTCACAACACTGGGCCACTTTTGACGGTTTTGTGCACAGCATTGGTTTTGCCCCGCGCGAAGCCATTGCCGGCAACTTTCTGGACGGCCTGACGCGCGAGAACTTCCGCATTGCGCACGACATCAGCGCCTACAGCTTTCCGGCCATGGCCAAGGCTGCACTTCCCTATTTGAGCAACACCGCGTCGTTGTTGACCCTGACCTACCTGGGTGGTGTGCGTGTGGTGCCCAGCTACAACACCATGGGTCTGGCCAAGGCCTCGCTCGAATCTTCGGTGCGTTACCTCGCTGATGCGGTGGGTGCCAAGGGCATTCGCGTCAATGGCCTGAGTGCCGGCGCCATCAAGACGCTGGCAGCCAGCGGCATCAAGGATTTTGGCAAATTGCTGGGCATCTCGGCCGCAGCGTCTCCGCTCAAGCGCAATGTGACCATCGAAGAAGTGGGCAATGTTGCTGCCTTCCTGCTCAGCGATCTGGCATCCGGCATGACTGGCCAGATTTCCTATGTGGATTGCGGCGTCAGTCAGACCGCCGTGGCCGTGGTTGAGAGCTGATCCAAATCAGGCTGCCGCGGCAGCTTCAAGAAAAAGCAGGCTGAAGCCTGCTTTTTTTTATTTGGCCAGCCAGGAGGGACTCGAACCCCCTACCCCGAACTTAGAAGGTTCGTGCTCTATCCGGATGAGCTACTGGCTGATGGTGAATGGCGAATAACAGTGGTGCCCGAGACCGGAATCGAACCGGTACGCCCCTTTTACGGAAGCGGCGGATTTTAAGTCCGATGTGTCTACCTATTTCACCACTCGGGCACGCGTGCTATTGTCAAACAAAAAAGCCTCGTCAATAAAAATCACGAGGCTTGATGCGCAACAAATTAACTGGAGGCGCGACCCAGAGTCGAACTGGGCTCCACGGATTTGCAATCCGTTGCATAACCGATTTGCTATCGCGCCGATGTCTTTGCAAAAAAAGGGAAGCAGTGCTTCCCTTTTAATAAATTGGAGCGGGAAAAGAGTCTCGAACTCTCGACCTCAACCTTGGCAAGGTTGCGCTCTACCAACTGAGCTATTCCCGCATTTGGTGCCAACTTTCATCAACACCAAGTAAAAACCTGGAGCGGGAAAAGAGTCTCGAACTCTCGACCTCAACCTTGGCAAGGTTGCGCTCTACCAACTGAGCTATTCCCGCGTTGCAAGCCTCAAATTATAAAGCAATTTTCGGCATTTACCTCTAGAGGACACAATTTTCTCAATGTTTTACAGCCTCTGTGGATGCCGGGGTTGCCAGTGCGATTTCTGACGAACCCGCGGCCACGGGCGCTTCTTCGGGCAAGGGCGTCGGCATGCGCTCCAGGGCAATTTCAAGCACCTTGTCGATCCAGCGCACCGGCACGATCTCCAGCCCATTTTTAACATTCGCCGGGATCTCCTCCAGATCTTTGGCGTTGTCTTCCGGAATCAAAACCGTCTTGATGCCACCACGCAGCGCCGCCAGCAACTTTTCCTTGAGCCCACCGATGGCAGTCACTTCGCCACGCAGGGTGATTTCACCCGTCATGGCCACACCACAACGCACCGGGATGCCCGTCATGGCGGAGACAAAAGCGGTGGTCATGGCCGCGCCAGCACTCGGACCGTCCTTCGGCGTTGCGCCGTCGGGCACGTGGATGTGAATGTCTTTTTTCTCAAAAAACTCATCCTTGATGCCGAGCCGGTGGGAGCGGCTACGCACCACGGTACGCGCAGCCTCCACCGATTCCTTCATCACATCGCCGAGCGAACCGGTGCGGGTGATGACCCCCTTGCCCGGAACCATCGCGGCCTCGATGGTGAGCAGATCACCGCCCACCTCGGTCCATGCCAGACCCACCACCTGCCCGACCTGATTCATCTTTTCGGCGCGCCCATAGTCGAACTTGCGTACACCCAAAAATTCATTCAGATTGGCAGCAGATACAAGCACTTGCGGTGTCATCTTCTTGAGTTGCAGGCCTTTGACCACCTTGCGGCAAATTTTGGAAATTTCCCGTTCCAGAGAACGCACACCGGCTTCACGCGTGTAATAACGCACGATGTCGCGCACCGCGTCTTCTGTCACCTGGAGTTCTGATTCCTTGACGCCGTTGTTGCCCATTTGTTTGGGCAGCAGGTAACGCAGCGCGATGTTGGTCTTTTCGTCTTCGGTGTAGCCCGACAGACGAATCACTTCCATCCGGTCCAGCAGTGCCGGCGGAATGTTCATGGAGTTGGAAGTCGCCACGAACATGACATCGCTGAGGTCAAAGTCAACCTCGACGTAATGATCACCAAACTTGTGGTTCTGTTCGGGATCAAGCACCTCCAGCAGGGCGCTCGAAGGATCACCACGGAAGTCGGTGCCCAGTTTGTCGATCTCGTCCAGCAGGAACAAGGGGTTGCGCGTGCCCACCTTGCTCAGGCTTTGCAACACCTTGCCCGGCATGGCGCCGATATAGGTGCGACGGTGGCCACGAATCTCGGCTTCATCACGCATGCCCCCCAGCGCCATGCGCACATATTTGCGCCCGGTCGCCTTGGCGATCGATTGACCCAAAGACGTCTTGCCCACGCCGGGTGGGCCGACCAGACAAAGAATCGGCGCCTTGACCTTGTCCACCCGCTGTTGCACGGCAAGGTACTCGAGGATCCGGTCTTTCACCTTGTCCAGTCCGTAATGGTCTTCGTTGAGCACCGTCTCTGCGTTGGCCAGGTTGTGTTTGATCTTGGTCTTGCCAGACCATGGCAATCCGGTCAACACGTCAATGTAGTTGCGTATCACCGTGGCTTCTGCCGACATCGGTGACATCAGCTTGAGCTTCTTGAGTTCGCCCTCCGCCTTTTTCAGGGCTTCCTTGGGCATCTTGGCAGCTTTGATCTTTTTTTCGATCTCGTCAATGTCGGCGCCGTCTTCACCCTCGCCCAGCTCTTTCTGAATGGCCTTGACCTGCTCGTTCAAATAGAAATCGCGCTGGTTCTTTTCCATTTGCCGCTTGACACGGCCACGGATCTTTTTGTCGACATTCAGGATGTCAACCTCGCGGTCAATTTGCGCGAACAGGTTTTCCAGGCGGTCACGCACGCTCGACAGATCAAGCACAGCTTGCTTGTTTTCGAGCTTCAGCGGCAAATGCGCGGCGATGGTGTCAGCCAGACGTCCCGGATCATCGATGCTTGAAATCGAGGTAAGAATCTCGGGTGGAATCTTCTTGTTGAGTTTGACATACTGGTCAAACTGCTGCATCACGGCGCGGCGCAGGGCCTCAATTTCGCTGACCTGAGACTTGGTTTGGGCCTCTGGCTCAGCTGGCACTTCCACTGGCGTGACGGTAGCCGTGAAATGCAGTTCGCCGTCTTCAATGTGGTTCACCACGGCACGCTGTTGGCCTTCGACCAGGACCTTGACCGTGCCGTCGGGCAATTTGAGCATCTGCAAAATGGTGGAGATACAGCCCATGTCGAACATGTCCGAGACCACCGGATCGTCTTTGGCAGCTGCCTTTTGTGCCACCAGCATGATGCGGCGCTCGGCGGCCATGGCGGCTTCGAGCGCCTTGATACTCTTGGGGCGTCCCACAAAAAGGGGAATCACCATGTGCGGAAATACCACCACATCACGCAAAGGCAACAGTGGCAGATCCACAGGAATCGCAGGCAAGGATGGATGACCAGACATAAAAAATCCTTCTGTTACCGGTATGGCATTAAATTGAATGGTGTGTTGACCTCATCAACACACCACGCTCCCACTATTCCATCGACCGAATCATTCAGGCTTGTTTGGCGGCTTCGCGATAAACCAGCAGCGGAGCCTTGTTTTCTTCGATCGTGGACTCGTCCAGAACAACTTTTTCGACGTTCGACACATTGGGTAGGTCGAACATGGTGTCGATCAGCGCCAATTCAAGGATGGAACGCAAGCCACGGGCACCTGTTTTTCTGGCCAGGGCTTTTTTGGCGATGGCTTTCAGGGCGCCCGGGCGGATTTCCAGATCGACACCCTCCATTTCCAGCAGTCTGGCGTATTGTTTGACCAGCGCATTTTTTGGTTCGGTCAGGATTTGAACCAAAGTTTCTTCACTGAGTTCCCCCAAAGTGGCCACCACAGGCATGCGGCCGACCAACTCGGGAATGAGGCCGAACTTGATCAAATCCTCTGGCTCCACTTCCTTGAAAACTTCGGTCAGACTGCGGTTTTGCTTGCTTTTCACCGCTGCTCCGAAACCAATGCCCGAAGATTCTGTACGGTTGTCGATGACTTTTTCCAGCCCGGCAAATGCACCGCCACAAATGAACAGGATATTGGTGGTGTTGACCTGCACAAAGTCCTGATTGGGGTGCTTGCGTCCGCCCTGTGGTGGCACACTCGCCATGGTGCCTTCGATCAACTTCAGCAGCGCCTGCTGCACGCCTTCACCCGACACGTCACGGGTAATGGAAGGATTGTCGGATTTGCGTGAAATCTTGTCGATTTCATCAATGTAAACAATCCCGCGCTCGGCACGCTCGACCTCGTAATTGCAGCTTTGCAGCAACTTGAGCACAATGTTCTCGACGTCCTCACCCACATAACCTGCCTCGGTCAGCGTGGTCGCGTCAGCCATGACAAACGGAACGTCCAGCATACGTGCCAAGGTCTGCGCCAGCAAGGTTTTGCCGGAACCGGTCGGGCCAATCAGCAGGATATTGCTCTTGGACAGTTCAACATCGTCCTTGGCGGATTTTTCCTGATGCCGGAGTCGCTTGTAATGGTTGTAGACTGCCACCGCCAGGATGCGTTTGGCCGTCTCCTGCCCGATCACATAGTTGTCCAGGTTGGCCTTGATTTCTGCCGGCGTTGGCAGATTGGTCTTGTCAGGCGTCTCCGTCGTTGCGGGCAATTCATCACGAATGATCTCGTTGCAAAGTTCGATGCATTCGTCGCAAACAAAAACAGACGGACCCGCGATCAGCTTTTTGACCTCGTGCTGACTCTTGCCGCAAAACGAGCAATACAGGGTTTTTTCTCCGGAGGAGCCTTTGACCATGACCTTATGCCCTCTTGGAAATAACTTGATCAATCAGACCATATTCTTTGGTTTCCTGAGCCGTCATGTAGTAGTCGCGCTCGGTATCACGCTCGATGCGCTCCAGCGGCTGCCCGGTGCGCTCGGCCAGAATTTTGTTGAGTTGCTCACGGGTTTTCAGAATCTCGCGCGCCTGGATCTCGATTTCAGTGGCCTGACCCTGGCTGCCGCCGGAAGGTTGGTGAATCATGATTTTTGAATTGGGAAGGGAAAAGCGCTTGCCCTTTTCACCAGCAGCCAGCAAAAATGCGCCCATGCTGGCCGCCATACCGGTGCATAGCGTGGAAACCTGAGGCTTGATGAAGTTCATCGTGTCATAAATCGCCATGCCAGCGCTGACCGACCCGCCGGGCGAATTGATGTAAAAAGAAATGTCCTTGTCCGGATTCTCACTCTCCAGAAACAACAACTGCGCGACCACCAGATTGGCCACGTAGTCATTGACAGGACCCACCAGAAAAATCACGCGCTCTTTGAGCAATCGGGAGTAGATGTCGTAAGACCGTTCACCCCGGCCCGACTGTTCAATCACCATGGGGACCATGCCCAGGCCCTGCGTATCCATTGCATTCATATCAAACTTCATCACGACTCCAATAATTTGATGCTACTGTAGCTAAAAAATCATAGCCCAGACGCAAATGGGGCTTGAATGCCAGACTTAAAGCCTGGCACAAGCCCCATACCACCCTTTAAAACGTCAAACGGATCAGTTTTGTGCCATCAACTCGTCAAAGCTGACCGCTTTTTCGCTGACCTTGGCTTTTGCCAGCACAAAGTCAGTCACATTGTTTTCAAGAACAATGGCTTCCACTTCGGCCAGGCGGCTGTTGTCGCTGAAGTACCAACGCTCGACTTCACTTGGCTTTTCGTAGCTGGAAGCCAGTTCCTGGATGTGAGCCTTGATCTGTTCCATGGTGGCTTGCAGATTGTTGGCACGCACCAATTCAGCCACCACCAGACCTAAACGCACGCGGCGCTCAGCCTGGGGACGGAACACGTCATCAGGAATGTCGACCTTGTCAGCGTCCTTGATGCCACGCTTCTTCAGGTCGGCACGGGCACCTTCGAGCAGGCGCTGCATTTCAGCTTGCACGCTGGCATTGGGCAAATCCAGTTCAGCCTTGGCCACCAGTGCATCCATCACCGCGGTTTTGTTGCGAGCCAGCAGGCGGAATTTGACTTCACGCTCCAGGTTTTTCTTGATGTCGGCGCGCAAACCTTCAACAGTGGCGTCTTCAATACCGAGCGATTTGGCCAAAGCTTCATTGACTTCAGGCAGATGAGCGGCTTCGATCTTCTTGACTGTGACCAGAAAGTCAGCTGTTTTTCCGGCCACGTCCTTGCCGTGGTAATCAGCCGGGAAAGCCAGCGGGAAGGTTTTGCTTTCGCCAGCCTTCATGCCGCGCGAAGCTTCTTCGAATTCCTTGAGCATCTGGCCGTCGCCCAAAATGAACTGGAAGTCTTCTGCCTTTCCGCCATCGAAAGGCTCACCATCGATCTTGCCTTCGAAATCCACCGTCAGACGATCACCGTCCTGGGCTGCCGCATCGTGCGGGCGCTGCGAGAAGGTGCGACGTTGCTTGCGCAGGATGTCAACCGTCTTGTCAATGGCCGCATCCGACACCTCGGTCGTCACTTTTTCCACTTCCGCCGCTGTCAGATCACCGATCTTGACTTCCGGGAAAACCTCGAACACCGCCTCAAAGGTCAACTCACCTTCAGGCGCACCTTCTTTTTCGCTGATCTTGGGCTGACCGGCCACACGCAATTTGGCTTCGTTGGCAGCACTGGCAAAGGCTTCGCCCACCTTGTCGTTCATGACTTCATATTGCACGTTGAAGCCATAACGTTGCGCCACCACGTTCATCGGCACTTTTCCAGGACGGAAACCGTCCATTTTCACGGTACGCGCCAACTTTTTCAGGCGCGCCGTCACTTCAGATTGAATCGACGCAACAGGCATGCTCAAAAGCATTTTGCGCTCTAACTTTTCAAGGGTTTCAACAACGACTGCCATGGTGTTACTCCAAATTACACAAAATAAAAGACAGTGCACTGCCGCCACACAGCAACGCCCTGTCAAGCAAATTCTCTACCTGGTGCGCGGGGCGGGACTCGAACCCGCACACTGTTGCCAGCGTCAGGACCTAAACCTGGTGCGTCTACCAATTTCGCCACCCGCGCAAACTAAACGGGGCGGTCGCTACAACCACCCCTTTGAATAGGTCAACTCAAGATTTTAACCCGCGCAACGGCCATAAATTCCAGGTCTGCCAACAAGTCTCTACCGACTGGTCGGCGTGACCCGGAACCAGGCCGCATACATGGCGGGCAAGGCCAGCAGCGTCAAAACCGTCGCCACCACCAGTCCCCCCATGATGGCCACGGCCATCGGCCCCCCGAAACCAGAACGCGACAACGGCATCATGGCCCACACAGCCGCCGCTGCCGTCAGCACGATCGGGCGCAGGCGACGCACCGCGGCACCCACACTGGCATCCCAGGCCAGGATGCCCTGGGCGCGATCCTGTTCAATCTGGTCGATCAGGATCACGGAGTTGCGCTGGATCATGCCCATCAAGGCAATCACCCCCAGCAATGCAACAAAGCCAAAAGGCCGATTCAACAGCAGCAAGGCACCCGCCACGCCGGCAATGCCCAACGGTCCGGTCAAGAACACCAGCACGGCACGGCTGAAACTGTGTAATTGCAGCATCAACAGCGTGAAAGTGATGAACAACATGATCGGCACACCCACCATGATCGACGACGATCCTTTGGCGCTTTCAGCGACCGCTCCGGCAACCTCGATGCGGTAAACACCCTGACCGGCCTGAGCCCATTTGGCTTCCATATTCTTGAGTTCAGGGAGAAGCTGGTTGGTCACGGTGGCCCCTTGCAGGCCCTCCACAATATCGGCCTGTACGGTAATGGCGTAATTGCGACTCTCGCGCCACATCACACCTGGCTCCCAGGCAAACACCGGCTTGGCAATTTGCAACAGGGGAATTGACTTGCCCCCCGCAGCAGGCAAATAGATGTTGGCGATGTCGGTGATGGCCTTGCGCTCGTCCAGCGGCTGCCGCAAAACCATTTCTATCAGTTTGTCACCTTCGCGAAACTGGCCGACCGAAGTGCCACTCAACACGGTTTTTGTCGCCTGGGCGATGGACTGGCTGCTGACACCTAGGGCACGGGCCTTGGCCTGGTCCACCTCCAGCCGCATGACCTTGATGGACTCATTCCAGTTGTCGTTGACACCCCGTGTATTGACGTTTTGCCGCATCACCGCCTTGACCTCATCCGCATACTGGCGCAATTGCAGGGGATTTGAACCAAGCACGCGGAACTGCACCGGATACGGTACCGGTGGCCCATTGGCAAGCAATTTCACGCGCCCTCGCACCTCCGGAAACTCCCGGGCCAACAAGGCCGGCAACTTCTGCCGCAAGGCCTCACGGGTCGGCAGATCCTTGGGCAGCACGATCAGTTGCGAGACATTGCTTTGCTGGAACACCTGCTCGAGCGGCAAATAGAAACGCGGCACGCCTGATCCCACCCACTGGGTGACCGAACTCACACCCGGTTCCGCCATCAAACGCGCTTCCACCCGTTTGGCCACCTCTTCGGTGGCGGCAAACGCACTGCCCTCTGGCGACCACAAGTCAACCATGATTTCGGGCCGACTGGAGTCCGGAAAAAACTGCTGCTGCACCTGGCCCATGCCCAGGATCCCCAGCCCGAACAGAGCTACGGTAGCGCTTATGGTGACCCATCGATGCTGAATGCAGGCATTGACCATTCTTTGAAAAGCCCTGTAAAACGCCGTGTCGTAAATGTCATGAGTAAGCACTTGATCGGGCTGCTGTTGCGGACTGACCTGCACATGAGGTGGAGCCTTGAGCAGCAGCGTGCCAAGGTAGGGCACAAAATAGACCGACACAATCCAGCTCAGGCACAGTGCGATCACTGTCACCGCAAAAATGGCAAAGGTGTATTCACCGGTGGCGCTCCTGGCCAGACCAATTGGCAAAAACCCGGTGGCGGTGATCAGGGTGCCGGTCAACATCGGCATGGCGGTGATCTCGTAAGCAAAAGTGGCGGCGCGCACCTTGTCGTAGCCCTCTTCCATCTTGCGAACCATCATTTCTACCGCAATAATGGCATCGTCGACCAACAGACCGAGCGCAATGATGAGTGAACCCAGCGAAATCTTGTGCAAGCCGATGCCCCAGTAATTCATGGCAAGAAAGGTCATGGCCAGCACCAGAGGTATGGTGATGCCCACCACCAGACCGGGACGCATGTCGAGTGTCCAGCTCCACAAAAGTGGGTGATGGCCCGTCTTTTTATGCAAGCCGAGGCTGATGAAGCTCACCGCCAGCACAATCGCCACCGCCTCGATCAGCACCATGACAAACTCGTTCACTGAGGTGGCGACCGATTTGGGCTGGTCCTGAATTTGACCCAAGGTAACGCCCAGAGGCAGGGTTTCCTGAATCTTGCGTGTGGCCAGGTCCAGCGCCTTGCCCAAAGCAATGATGTCACCGCCCTTCACCATGGAAACCCCCAGCGCGATCACTTCCTTGCCCTGAAAGCGCACTTTGACGTTGGGGGGATCCACATCCTCCCGCTTGATGTCGGCAATGTCGCCGAGCCGCAGCTGCTTGTCGCCGGCACGAATCGGCATCGCGCGCAGATCTGCCAGCGCGTTGAACTGGCCGGCCACCCGCACTTGCACGACGTCTTGCGGTGTCTGCATCGCACCGGCTGAGACCACCGCATTCTGCTGCGCCAACTGGGCCAGCACGGCATTCATGTCCAAGCCCAATTGGGCCAGGCGTTTCTGCGATATTTCGATGTAGAGCTTCTCCTCCTGCACGCCAAAAAGCTCCACCTTGGCCACATCGGGCACACGCAACAATTGCTGGCGCACATCGTCGGCAAAGTCCTTGGCTTCAGTGTTGCTGAAACCAGGCGCCTGCAGGGCATAAATCACGCCATAAACATCGCCAAAATCGTCGATAAAAAGCGGGCCAACGACGCCTTGGGGCAGGCTGCCACGCATGTCGCCAATTTTCTTTCGCACCTGGTACCAGACGTTGGCAACCTCCTGGCCGCGAACATGGTCCTCGATCTGAAAAATGATCTGAGACTCGCCCGGTTTGGAGTAACTGCGAATGACGTCGGCAAAAGGCACATCCTGCAAGGTGCGCTCCAACTTGTCGGTGACCTGCTCAGCAACTTGTTGGGCGGTGGCGCCTGGCCAGTAGGCACGGACCACCATCGCCCGAAAGGTGAAAGGCGGGTCCTCGTCCTGACCCAATTGAAAGTAGCTTGCCGTGCCAAGCACCATCAGCACAATCATCAGAAAACGGGTCAAGGGCGCATGCTCGATCGCCCAGCGCGACAGATTGAAACCCTTTTCGGGGTGCAGATGGGTGTCGCTCATGACGGCTTGTCCGCCTTGTAGAGGCTGACTTTTTGACCAGCAGCCAAAACGTGCACACCCGTCACCACCACCTGCATGCCCGGCTGCAGGCCGCCCGCCACAACCACCTCGTTGCCATCAGCTGAAGCAATCTGCACTGATTGGGACTTCACCGTCATGCTGGCGGCATCCAGCACCCATACTGCTGTGGTTTGTCCCTCCTGACGCAAGGCGCTGGTCGGCAACTTGATCACCGGCGCGCCGGTGCGCTGCAAGGCCTTGGGCAAAACCGTGACGGTGCTGCCCAATGCCAACGCGTCATGGGCTGGTACGGCAACCTTGACCGCAAAAGTGCGCGTGGCCGGGTCGGCACTGGCGGCCACCTCACGAATCGTGCCCTTTAGTATCCCCGGGGTCGACCAGGGTCGAATCTCGACTTCGGTTCCAAGCCGGATCGCTGCCACCTTGTCCTCAGGTACGGAAAAAACGACATCGCGAACACCGTCCTGCGCGATATGTAATACCGGCGCACCCGCCGCAACGACCTGCCCGCGTTCTGCCAGCACAGCTGTCACCACACCTGCCACATCGGCATTTAGGCTGGTATAGCCAGCCTGATTTCCTTGAATCGAGAACTGGGCCTGGGCCTGATCAAGCTGCGCACTTGCGGCCTGGAGCGCCGCCTCCCGCCGTTCCAGTTCCGCGCCGCTGATGAAATTTTGATCTTTCAAGGCCTGGTAACGCTTGAAATCAGCGGCTGCCAGCGCATGGTTGGTGCGCGCGGTCGCCAACTGGGCATTGGCCGCATCGGCAGCCAATTTGAAATCCTGCGGGTCAAGGCGGGCCAGCAGTTGACCCGCCTTGACCCGTTGGCCAAGCTCAACCGAGCGTTCCAGCAGCTTGCCGCCCAGCCGAAAACCAAGGCTTGATTCGACGCGGGCGCGAACCTCACCCGCAAACTCCAGTGAACTGCTTTGGGCTTGCGTGCCCACGGTGATGACCTTGACCGCTCGAACCGGCTCGGCCGGCGGCGCTGTCCTTGAACAAGCCGCCATGGCACCCGCCAGCACCACCACCCATCCCCATTTATTCATTGCATCAATACGCATGTTCATTTGCCCGTTGAATCACAGTCAGACACGTGTGACAGCCAGCTCAAGTCTTTGATTTTAATGACCCTATGGTTATTAAAATCAAAGTCTTCACAAAACGTGTTGTTTTGTGCACCATCAAAACACCACCCGCTAAAAAAAAACGTTTGACAAAACCCTACAATCCAAAATGTATGTCCGACCAGACCCCCATCGATCAAATCGCAGAACGGGTTGATCGCTTGTTGCTGCGTTATGAAGAGCTCAAGCGCACAAACGCACTGCTCTATCAGGAAATTGAGTCACTTTCTCAGGAGCGCGACTCCCTCAAGTCACGCCTGAGCGCGGCACGCGCTCGTGTTGACGTGTTGTTGGCGCGCCTCCCTGAAGCGCCTGTGGCCAGTTCGGGCCAATCCAGCACGCCAGGAAGCACCTTATGAAACAGCTTGAGGTAAACATCATGGGGCAAAGCTACATGCTGGGTTGCCCTGAAGGCGGCGAGGCCCGTCTGCTGAATGTGGTGGCACGTGTTGACGATGCCATGTGCAAGATCCGGGAGGCCGGCAAGGTGCGCTCGCGTGACCGGATCGCCGTGCTGGCGGCTCTCAACCTCGCCTTTGACACCCCCGAGTCAAGCACCGCACCAATCCCAAGTCCGGTTTCGCCAGACCCATCACAAGCTGAAGAAGCGCTCAAGGTGAGGCAGTTGTTGCAGCGTCTCGATGCAGCCTTGAGCAGTGACGACAGCCTGATTTAAAGCCGATTCTGCCAAGAGGCGCCGGCAACTCGCTTCTAAAAAAATCGACTGCCCAGCGCCACCGACAAGACCAATACGCAGGCAGACAGCCACAACAGGCGCTTGCGGTTCAGCTCGGCATGACGGATCAATTGGGTATTTTGATCGGCCAGCGACTGAATCAACTCACTCGACACCACCATTTGCTGATGCAGATCCGCCACGGCTAGCTTGAGCTCAGCCACCTCAGCCTGTATTGCGGCAAGCGCCTGCGGACCCGAGGGCTCCACCGCGCCCGCAGACGCAGTTGTTGCCGTGGGCACAGGCCCTTGGCCTACGCTTTGCCATAATTTTTTGGCCCCACTGGCGACCATGGGGGCTTTTTCAATCACATCACCCCAGGGCACCATTTTGAGCACCGTCATCCAGCCAAGGGCCATTTATCTCTCCTGAAAACAGGGTCACATCTGACCCCAAGCACAATCTCGGATAATCGGTACAACTGATCGGGCAAATACCGCCTTGCAGATGCTGCACTTGCCGGTCTCGATATTTGACACTTCATCCAATTAATCATCGCATGACAAAGTTTAATCCCGTCCCCATCTCCCCTGTCGAAGACATCGTGGCCGACTTGCGCGCCGGTCGCATGGTCATTTTGGTCGACGAAGAGGACCGCGAAAACGAGGGCGACTTGGTCATGGCCGCGGAACATGTGACAGCCGAGGCCGTCAATTTCATGGCCCGTTTTGGGCGTGGCCTGATCTGTCTGACCCTGACCCGCGAGCGCTGCGAACGTCTGCAGCTGCCCCCCATGACGGCGCGTAATGGCGACAAAAAAGGCACGGCCTTCACCGTGTCGATTGAAGCTGCCGAAGGGGTGACCACCGGCATTTCGGCCGCCGACCGGGCGCAAACCGTCCGGGTAGCTGTGGCGCGTGATGCCAAACCCGAAGATCTGGTGCAACCCGGCCACATCTTCCCGCTCCAGGCTGTCGAAGGTGGCGTGCTGATGCGCGCCGGCCACACCGAAGCCGGTTGTGACCTCGCCGCCATGGCCGGCTGCGAACCAGCTTCCATGATCTGCGAGATCATGAAAGATGACGGCACCATGGCGCGCCTGCCCGACCTGCAATTGTTTGCAGCCGAACACGGACTCAAGATTGGCACGATCGCCGATTTGATTCACCACCGCAGCAGCACGGAGTCGCTGGTCGAGCACCTGGGTGCCAGGCCGATGAAGACCGCTTTTGGAGAATTCACGGCCCACGCGTTCCGTGACAAGACGGCACATGGCGTGCATCTGGCGCTGGTCAAGGGCCAATGGAGCGCAGATGAGGCCGTGCTGGCGCGGGTGCACGAACCGCTGTCGGTTTTCGACGCGCTGGAAGTTGGTCGCGCCATGCACTCCTGGAGCCTGGACGCCAGCTTGTCGCGCGTGGCGGCCGAGGGCAAGGGCGTGTTGGTGTTCCTGAACTGCGGCGAAAGTCCAGACCAGTTGCTGGCTCAGTTTGACGGCACCGCCAGGGCCAGCCACGGCCCGGAGCGTGGCCGCATGGACTTGCGCACCTACGGCGTGGGCGCACAGATCCTGCGTGAGTGCGGCGTTCACAAAATGACCTTGATGGGCAATCCGCGGCGCATGCCGAGCATGACCGGTTACGGCCTCGAAATTGTGGGCTACCTGACGGCCTGAATTCCTCCAACCCAACAGAATATTCACCATGCTGATCGCAAACCAAGGTGCACTTGCTGCCACTGATCCCCGTTTGAACGGAAAAAACCTCACCATTGGCATCGTCCAGGCACGCTTCAACGCCGACATCACCAATGCCCTGGCACATGCCTGCAAAACCGAACTGCTGGCTCTGGGTGTGGAAGAAAAAAACATCACGCTGGTGCAGGTCCCGGGCGCACTGGAAGTACCCGTGGCCCTGCAGGCGATGGCCGAACAACTCAAGTACCACGCGCTGGTGGCGCTGGGCTGCATCATTCGCGGCGAAACCTACCACTTTGAACTGGTCGCCAATGAATCGGGGGCCAGTGTCAGCCGGCTCGCGCTGGACTACCAGATTCCGATTGCCAACGCGATCCTCACCACCGAGAACACAGAACAAGCCGTGGCGCGCCAGACCGACAAGGGCCGCGATGCCGCCCGGGTCGCGGTGGAGATGGCCAATTTACTGGAAGAAATTGAATGAGTGAGTCCAGCCACCCCAGTCCATCCACCCGGCCACCGCGCCAGCCGCGCAAGGGGCTGACCAGCACCGGCGTGCGCAAGGCAGCCAGCAAGTCCGACCGTTCCCGCGCCCGCGAATTTGCAGTACAGGCCTTGTACCAGGTACTGGTGGGCAAGAACGACGTCGCGGCAGTCGATGCCTTCACCCGCGATCTGGCAGGTTTCAGCAAGGCCGACAGCGTGCACTTCGACGCCTTGCTGCATGGCAGCGCCGAACAGGCTGAGCAGTTGGACGCACTGATCCTGCCCTTGCTGGACCGCAAACTGACCGAAATTTCACCGGTTGAACATGCAGTGATGTGGATCGGTGCCTATGAGCTAAAACATTGCCTGGACGTCCCCTGGCGCGTGGTGCTCAACGAATGCGTGGAGCTGGCCAAGGAATTTGGCGGCACCGATGGCCACAAATATGTCAATGGCGTGCTCAACGGTCTGGCACGGCAGTTACGTGCGCTCGAGGTAGCCGCGGACCAGGGCAAAGAACGCTAGTCAGTCAATGCGAATTTCACAGCGCGCCCAACACATCGAACCCTTTTATGTGATGGAGGTCGGCAAGGCCGCCCGCGCAGTGGCAACGCAGGTGGCGCAGTCTGATGCGCCGATGATCTTCCTGAATATTGGCGAGCCCGACTTCACCGCCCCAGACCTGGTGCAAGAGGCAGCTGCCCGCGCCATCCACGCTGGCCTGACGCAATACACCCCGGCGACCGGCCTGCCCGAATTGCGCGAGCGCATCAGCGCCTGGTACGGCAGCCACTTCGGTGTCAGTGTGCCCGCCAGCCGCATCGTGGTCACGGCGGGGGCATCAGCGGCCCTGCAACTGGCCTGCCTGGCACTGATTGACGCCGGTGACGAAATCCTGATGGCGGACCCCAGCTATCCGTGCAACCGGCATTTTGTCAGCGCTGCCGATGGCAAGGCAGTTTTGATTCCGACCACCGCGGTCGAGCGCTTCCAGCTCAGTGCGGACAAAGTGCAGGAAGCTTGGACCGCACGCACGCGTGGCGTGCTGCTGGCCTCCCCATCCAACCCCACGGGCACCTCGATTGCGCCGGACGAATTGCGCCGCCTTCACGAGGTGGTAAGCCAGCGCGGCGGCATCACGCTGGTGGACGAAATTTATCTGGGGCTGAGCCATGACGACCAATATGGTCAAACCGCATTGGCGCTGGATGAGCAGATCATCAGCATCAACAGTTTCAGCAAATACTTCAACATGACCGGCTGGCGCCTGGGCTGGATGGTGGTACCTGAAGCTCTGGTGCCAGTGATCGAGCGGCTGGCGCAAAACCTGTTCATCTGCCCGAGCAGCATCGCCCAGTATGCTGCGCTGGCCTGTTTTGAAC
>JBEGLK010000003.1:0-21779 GCA_041183605.1 Pseudomonadota bacterium | reverse complement strand
ATCGTCAAACCACCGTCGGCAACGATGGTTTGGCCGGTGATGTAGCTGGACATGTCAGACAGCAGGAACAGCACCACTTTGGCGATCTCATCAGGGGAACCGAGGCGTTCCAGCGGCACCCGCTCACGGGTCGCCTGCATGACCGAGGCCGGCTTGTCCTTTTGCATCGAGGTCTCGATCACACCGGGCGCCACGGCATTGACCCGAATGCCATACGCACCCAGGTCGGTCGCCATCGAACGCGTCATATTGACGATGGCGGCCTTTGAGGAGGTGTAAGCAATGCGTTCTTTTTTGACCATCAGGCCGGCAATGGAGGCTGTCGTCACGATCGCACCCTGCTTTGCTTCAACCAGTTGCCGGGCCGCCGCGCGGCAAAAATACATGACGCCGTTGAGATTGACGCTCATTACCCGTTGCCACTGTTCGTCCGTGATTTCAAGAACGCTCGCCCCTTGGGCAATACCCGCATTGGCCACCGCATGGGTCACCGGCCCGTGGTCGCGCTGGATATCGGCAAAGCAGGCATCGACCGCCTTGGAGTCGCTCACATCCAGCAGGTAGCCGTAACGCCCGGGCTCGCTCGCCTCCGGATAAACCTCGCGCACTGCCGACGCCAGGCTCTGGGCGTTGAAGTCGAGCAACAAGGGGATGGCGCCTTCTGCCCGCAAACGTTTGCAGATGGCCAGACCGATGCCGGAAGCACCGCCCGAGACCGGAATCACGGCGCCTTCAATATTCAATAAATTCATTACGGTTGTTCCTTGCTGAGGCGGCTAACCTCGCTCATTGCTTCTCGATGCCGGCCTTCTTGATGACCTGCGCCCATTGATTCATCTCCTCGACCTGGAGTTTGCCCAGGGCGTCACCACAGATCGGAAATTCTTCCATGCCCGAACTTTCGATTTTGGCTTTCATGGCAGGCACTTTGAGGGCCTGGGCCATGGCTTCGCGCATCACATTGGCAATTGCCGGCGGTGTCTGGGCCGAAAGGTAGACGCCGAACCAGGGAAAGATCTGATAACCGGGAACACCCACCTCGGAAGCCGAAGGCACCTCAGGCAAGGACTTGTTGCGCTGCGGGCCACCCACCACCAGCGGTTTGATCTTGCCGGACTGATAGAACGGACTGGCGGACAAATGATCGATAAAAAACAGGCTGACCTGACCGCCGGCCACATCGGCAAGTCCCGCGGCGGAAGTGCGATAAGGCACACTGACCATCTGAATGCCGCTGGCTTGCGAGAACAGCTCACCGGCCAGGCGCGTGGTGGCGCTGGAATAGGCAAAGGTGAACTTGCCAGGCGCCGCCTTGGCGGCAGCCAGGAATTCGGTCACGTTTTTATAAGGCAAGGTGCTGCTCATGTTCATGACATTGCCGACCCGCGCCACACCACAGACCGGCGTGAAATCCTTGTTCGGGTCATATGGCAAGACCTTTTTGATCAGGGGATCCAGCACGGTCAGCGAACTGCTGGTGAGCATGATGGTGTATCCGTCTGGTGGCGCCTGGATCAGCGCCTGACCACCGATCGTGCCCTCTGCACCGGTCTTGTTTTCAACAACGACCGGTTGTTTGACCACGGCAGACAATGCTTGTCCGAACTCACGAGCCATGGCGTCAGTTGAAGTGCCTGCACCGAACGGCACAATCAACTTGATGACTTTTTCTGGGTAGGCAGCGTAGCTGGTACAGGCCGCCGTGACGAGCCATGCCAACACGGCACGCTTGGAAATTTTCTTCAACATATTTGTCTCCTCATTGGGTTATCGTGGACGAAAAAGCTTTCCGACTATGTGCGGCAGACCAGGCTGCCGAGCGATGCATTAGCGCTGGTGTCCCTGCACCGCTTCCGCATTGTGTAGATACATTATGCATAATATTCCGCTAGTTCCATATCGTCAAGGGCTACCCAACTTAAAACCGGTCGGCTGACTAGTTTCCCCCCGACAAAGGCCTTACTTTTACCGATAGATCAGTCCTGTGTGGTAAATCCCGTCGCCTTGACGACTTTGCCCCACCTGACCATGTCACTCTTCAACTCGTTGGCGAACTGCTCCTGGTTCAGCGCCGTCACACGCAAGCCCTGCTCGTCGTACTTGGCCGTCACATCGGGGCTTTTGGCAGCACTGACAAAAGCTGCACTGAGCTTGCTGAGAATATCCTGCGGTGTATTCGCTGGTGCGAAGGCGCCGTACCATGAGCCAGCTTCCAGTTCCGGATACCCGGCTTCCTTCACGGTGGGCGCATCCGGATAAAGCGGTGAACGTGTGGCGCTGGTGACAGCCAGTGCCCGAACCTTGCCCGCCTTGGCCAAGGCAACAGCAACCGGATAACTCACGAAAAGTGCGTGAACCGCACCACTCAGCAGTGCCGTGACCGAGTCGCCGGTGGCCTTGAAATGCACCGGTTCCACCTTGGCCTTGGACGTGTCTTCAAACATGGCGGCAAGGAAATGGCCCACGGTGCCAGGGCCAGGTGTGCCAAAAAAATTCACCGGCTGCTTCTGGGAATAAGCGATGAATTCTTTCAAGGTGGTTGCCGGTGTCTTCTGCGGGTTTGTGATCAGCACCAGGTCCACACTGACGACCTGCGAGACCGGCACAAAGTCGCGCAAGAGATGAAAAGACAGTTTGGGATTGGCCGCAGGGCTGATGATCATCGTCGGCATGGCCGCCAGCATCAGTGTGTAGCCGTCTGCCGGCGCTCGCACAAACTCCTGCGCCGCAATCACACCACCGGCACCAGCCTTGTTTTCCACGACAACACTCTGCTTCAGCGTATCCGAGAGTTTGTTGGCAATCACGCGCGCGACCACGTCGGCCCCACTGGCTGCTCCATAACCCACCACGAGTTTGATGGGCTTTGACGGAAAGGCGCTCTGGGCACGGGCCATGGGAGCAGCCATCATGGCGGTCAAAGCCGCAACAACCGGACGCCGACCGATCAGCTGTTTTGTATGCATCTTGTCTCCTTAAGAGTATTGGACTGAACTTGGGCAAGGGCCAAGGTGCGCCCTTCATGTATCATACATAATATATTGTCTATATGTCAATTTTCTCAAAACGAGGAAATGCGTGACATCACAAGCGCTTGATTGATGGAAGCAGCAGAGGGGAAAAACATGCGTTTTAAAGATCAGATCGTCGTCGTCACCGGCGCTGCGGGCGGTATCGGCCTGGCCACAGCCAAGGCATTCGCGCGAGAAGGCGCACAAGTCGTCGTGACCGACCTGACACCAGCATCAGTGGCGGCCGCCGTCAGCGACATCCAGGCGCAGGGTGGTCGGGTGATGGGTTTGTCTGGCGATGTCAGCAAGCCGCAGCAGGTCAATGAACATGCCGATGCCGTCATGCAGGCCTTTGGCCGCATCGACGTGCTGGTGAACAATGCCGGCATCATGCGGCGTGGTGCACCCGAGAAAATGGCTGCCGAGACCTGGCGACAGGTCATGTCGGTCAATCTGGACGGCAGCTTCTACTGGGCCCAGGCCGTGGCCTCGCGTTCGATGATTCCGCGCCGGGCTGGGACGATCGTCAACGTGGCCTCCATGGCAGGTCTGGTCGGCATTCCCAATGCGGCACCGTATGTTGCCTCCAAACATGGCGTTGTGGGGCTGACCAAGGCACTGGCGGTTGATTGGGGTCAGTACAACATCCGTGTCAACGCGGTCTGCCCAGGGATGACCTGGAGTAATTTATCCAAGGCAGACCTCGCCAAAAACCCCGACATGTTTGTTGAGCGCGAGCGGCGTATTCCGCTGGGACATGCGGCCGAGCCCGTCGAGCAAGCCAATGCCATCCTGTTTTTGGCATCGGCCGAGGCGGCTTATGTTCATGGTTTGATCATGAACATCGACGGTGGTCAGGTGGCCCTGTCCTCCGGGCACACGGCACCCCGCTTTCAGGCCTGACGTGCCGCCGGTCTTTTTCAAGTGCCGTGAAAAGCCAGCGCGCCACCCACCCAGAGGCAGATCCTGCCATCGAGGCGCTTTGTCATGGGTGCATACTGCTGAGCAGTGCTGGCACCTGGAGGCGATAAACCTTGGCCGCTGTCCCGTGAAACAAGGCCGCCTTGTCTTCTGGCGAAGCCGCGAACACAATGTGCTTCAAGGCATTCCATAAAGGAACAAAACCCGCCGAGCGGCCATCCGGCGGATAGTTGCTTTCCATCATGCAGCGCTGCGCGCCGAACAACTCGATGGAGGTTTCCACCCAGGGGCGCCAGGTGGTCGCCAGCTCGAGATACCCGAGGGGATCTTGCCGCTCTTCAAAACGGAAGCCCCACATCGGCAGACCCATGCCACCAATTTTGCAATACACGTTGGGACGGCGCGCCACCTCTCGCATCAACTCGCGCCATTCCCGAAATATGGCTGCCCTGCCCTCTTCGTCGAGGTCCATGGCCACAGCGTGACCGCAATGGTTCAGCACGATCGTCGCCTCTGGGAAAGCATCTGCCAGATCGCAGAGGTCCTGCAGCTGGTGATGAAACATCGCTGCATCAAAGGTCAGCCCGCGTTGCACAAGATGCTTGAATCCCACGCGAAAACCCGGGTTTTGCATCACGCCGCGCGGCGGGCGGTGGGTGATGTAGCGGTACGGCGCCTCCGACGGGTGGTCAATCGTGACCTGCCTTATTCCACGAAAACGCTCGGGTGCAATTTCCATCGCGCGATCCAGCAACACTGCAACCTCATCACCCAGTCGCAGGTCGGCATGACCCACGATCCCGGCGCATACACGGCAGTCACCATAAACGCCGCTGGCGGCCATGGCACCAACGCCGTTGGCAAACTCGATCTCGCCGAGCGGTTTCAGCACCTCGGGGCCATCCTTGCGAGCAAAGGCCATGATCTCGACATAAACCGAGGCGACGATCCGATGCCCCGCCTTGGCGTCGTCCAGATACTCATCGAGCAAATAGCGCAGAGGCGGCCGGTCACCCAACGGCGGCCGATTGAACAGATGGATGTGCGAATCGATGATCGGGATGTGCGGATCGATGATGGGTTCATCGCGACCAACAAGCATTTGGCGTCCGTAGACTGGTTTTTCAGATGGCAGAGTCATTGTCATTTCCCCTATCACTCACAATTTTCACGGAATATCTTTGATATCGTTGCCAGGCATTATTGCCCGGTCCAGACGGGCTTGCGTTTTTCAACAAAGGCCGCGAGCCCCTCCGAGGCATCCTTGGTCATGCGCAGGCTGCCGATCTGTGCCTCGAGATAAGCAATCGACTGGGCGAATGTCATGTCTGCGATTGCGCGCAACGCGTGTTTGCCGCGGCGGATCGCTGTGGGTGACTTGCTCGTGATGCGCTCCAGCAGCCACTCTGTCTTGGCATCCAACTCTTCCTTCGGTACGACGTAGTTCACCAGATCCATGGCCAAGGCTTCCTGAGCCGTGATGGGTTCACCCGTGATACACATCTCATTGAATTTGCGCCTTGGCACCAAATGCTGCATCACACTTGCCACTTGCATGGGGAACATGCCAATCTTGACCTCGGGAAGTCCGAACTGCGCCTGGTCAGCGGCGACTGCCATGTCACACATGGCCAGCAACCCCATGCCGCCAGCCATGCAAGCGCCGTTGACGCGCGCGATCAAGGGCAGATCAAAATCCATCGCCTGTCGCAACAGCATTGCGTAGCTGGTACGTGGATTGGAAAAATCAACTTCAAAAATCTTGGAATCCGGCTGCAAATCGGCGCCCGCGCAGAACGCACGGTCGCCCGCACCCGTCAACACGACCGCGCGGATTTCGGGTTGCGCCAGCGCCTGACGCAAGCCGTTCGAGATGCCGGCGATCACCTCATCGTTGATGGCGTTACGCACCGCAGGCCGGTTGATGGTGATCCAATAAACTTCGCCGCGCACGGCGAGTTCCACGAGAGGTGAACTGCTCAACTTGAACTCCTTGCTGTTTGGTGTGGCTGGCTCCACGAGGGGTCAGTGCGTGGCCAGCCTCCGATTCACCCTTGTAGTATCAACTCGGCCCGATCCCCCTCAATCGAGATCTGTGTGCCGTAACAACTTGAAAGCGTCGCAAAACGCTCCAGCAGAAAGCGCGCCTGCTTTCCCGTCGCCGGTTTGGGCAGGCCACGGGTACGGTGGTATTCGTTGACGTCGAACTCGTCGTGCGGATTGGGCAGGCCTTTGCCGATCTTGTTCATTGCGATTGGCTGGAAGTGGACAGCTTTCAACTTGCCACCTGCAAAATCGACGTCAGCGACAACACTTTCCCACATGATCGGTTCTTCCAGGTGGATTGACTCGGGCGGTACCTGAAAGATGAAATTGCCCAGGCTGTAAAAGATGGGCTTACCCTTGTAAACCTCCATGCCGTGCAGGAAGGGTGGGCCGTGCATCACAACAACATCGGCGCCCGCATCCACAAGCTGACGCGCCCAGGGCTCCAGCCAAGCCGGCGGTGCCAGGCGCGCCGGCAACTCGGAGAGCAGCAGCTGTTTGAAGTCCGCCGGGCGCTCCACGCCGGGGTAGTGATGGTTGTGGTGAGAGACGATCACGATGTCGGCGGTCTTGCGGGCCTCTCGAACACACTGCAGGATGCGTTGCACATCCTCTGCATTGGGCGTTTCCCCCACGATCCCCAACTCGTTCACGCCAGGCTGGGTCTCGGTGGCACGGCCATTGCTGACCAAGCCGGACGCACTTGCGATGAGGGCGACGACGCCCTTGTCCGTCTCGATCATTGTTGCCGCATCGGCGGCACCGAGGTCGCGGCCAGTCCCGGCATATGCAATGCCAAGGCGCTCCGCCGCCTCCAGCGTAGCAACGATACCGTGAACACCGATATCAAACGAGTGATTGTTCGGCAACCCCAACATATTGAAACCAAACGACTTCAGTGCCGCCATTGCCTCAAAGGGAGCGGCAAACCGGCCATCACGCAAGGTTTTGCCCTTGCTGGGGTCGAACACGGCAGCCTCAAAGTTGGTGAAGGCGAGGTCACCCTGGATCAAGGACTGGATGGCCGGAACAGCCTCGGGGGCGTCCACGCGCGTGTCGCCGCGGATCATGGATTGTCCGGTCAATGTGATTTTCATGATGTTCCTTTTGTTCATTATTGAGGACGCAGGTTGGCGTCACGTGCCACCTTGGTCCACATCTCGGTTTCCTTGCGGATCAAGGCAGTAATGCTGTCGCCCACCAGATCAAGCGGCTCCATGGAGGCAGCCGCCAGCGCCTCCATGAACGACGGTGCCTTGGCTGCCTTGCGCAAGATGTCCCGCATCGTCGCGACCATCTCGGGCGGTGTTTTCGCTGCGAAGTAGGTGCCGAACCAGGCCGTCACGTCGTAGTCGGCAACACCTTCCTCGCGCAAGGAGGGCAAATTGGGCATCGCCGTCAACCGGGTCGCGCTGCTGACCGCCAGGGGACGGATGCGTCCGCTCTTGTAGAACGAGGTAACACTGGAAGGGTCCACCATCATCATGTCCACCTCCCCTGCGGCCAAGGCGGTCACAGCGGCAGCTGTGGTTTTGTAGGGAACATTGAGCAGTTTCATGCCTGCCTGACTCTGCAGCAGTTCACCCGCCAGGCGTGTGGTCGCGGTCGCACTGGCAAAGGTGTACTTGCCTGGATTGGCTTTGGCCGCTGTGATGAACTCGCCCACGGACTTGAACTGCGTGCTGACGCCAAGGTTGAACGCCAGGCTAGCCTTGCTGATACCCACCAATGGAATGAAGTCCCTCAGCGGATCGTATGGAAGGTTGGCGATCATGACCGGGTTCAGGACCGGTGTGGAACTGCTCACCAGCAAAATCGTGTAACCGTCCGCCGGCGAGTTCATCAGCGCCTGGACACCAATCACGGTCTCTGCGCCCGGCTTGAAGTCAATCACGGTGTTCAAGCCCGAGGTTTCCGTGATGGCACGCGCAAAGGCGCGCGTCAGCACGTCAGACGCCGAGCCCGGACCTTGCGGAAGAATGATCCTGATCGGCTTGGCTTTGTCAGGGTAGGCCTGCCCCCATGCCAAGCCGCTCACCAAAAGCAAGCCAAGTGCAAAAAAACGTAGCAATTTCATCATGTCTCCTCATTAAGTTATTCACACATTGATACGGCACGCGCTTCAGGTTTGAGGCGCAGATCAGAAAAATAGCCACATATTTCCAGGCTACGCAACAGACATCACCGTCCAATTGATTAATTTTTATCGATAATGCATTATTCTCGGATGCACGTCAATTGAATTTATAACGAAAGGAATAAGCATGGAACTGGGACTCAAGGACAAGGTGGCGATCGTCACCGGCTCAGCCCGCGGACTCGGCGCGGCCACTGCACGACGCCTGGCCGAAGAAGGTGCCAAGGTCGTCATTACCGACATCAACGAGGAACTCGCACAGGCCACGGCGGCCGCGCTGCGTGCTGACGGCTTCAGTGCGCACTGCGTGATCGCCAACGTCACCAAGGCCGACGATGTGCAACGGCTGGTCAGCGAAACTGTTGCCACCTTCGGCGCGGTGCATATCCTGGTTAACAATGCCGGTGCACCACGTGACAAGTACCTGGTGAAGATGAGTGAGGACGATTGGGATTTCGTCATCAGTGTCATGCTCAAGGGCGCCTTCCTGATGTCGAAGGCGGTCATGCCGCACATGATCGAACAGGGCTGGGGCCGCGTCGTTAACATCAGTTCGCGCGCCCATTTTGGCAATCCGACACAAGCCAACTATTCAACAGCCAAGGCAGGCCTGATCGGCCTGGCCAAAGCACTGTCGATGGAGGAAGGCCGGTATGGTGTCACCGTCAACTGTGTCGCGCCCGGCTTCATGGAAACCGAGATGATTCAGGCGCTACCAACTTATGAAGTCATCAAGGAACGCGCGCTGCAGATGCAGCCCGTCAAGCGTGTGGGTCGACCCAGCGATATCGCCGATGCGGTCGCGTTCCTGGCCAGCGAACGTGCCAGCTTCATCTCTGGCGAAGTGCTGCATGTAACCGGCGGGCGCTACGGCTAAGATAAGCATTCTTTTGACTCCAACAACACAGAGGAAGACCACCATGATCCTGGAAATTGCCACCATCTACATCTTGCCGGGCAAACAAAAAGAATTTGAAGAAGCCATTGAGCGCGGCCTGCGCACCGTGCACACACGGGCGCAGGGCATGCGTGGCTACAAGCTCGACAAATGCATCGAGACACCCGAGCGTTATGTGTTGCAGGTGCGCTGGGACAGCGTGGAAGACCACATGGTGAAGTACCGCGAAAGCGCACTGTCACCCGAGTTCCGCGCCATGGTCTCGCATTTCTTTGCGAAGCCAGCCGAGTTTCAGCACTACGACACACTTTTTCAGGGCGAAGGCGCCAAGTCCTGAAGCAGCCGGGCAGGAGTTTGCCCGGACATTGACTTCGCGGGGTGATGCCCGCTTAATGGGAGGGCACACCTGCCGTGGCGCCGCCGTCAACCGGCAGTACCACGCCAGTGATGAAGCTGGCATCCTCTGACAGCAGAAAAGAAATCGCGGCAGCAATTTCTTCTGGCTCGCCTTCCCTGCCAATCGGATGGGCCGCTCGAATCCGTTTGACGTTTTCAGGGTCCTGAAACATCGGGTTTGTCATGGGCGTGCGAATCATGCCGGGCGCCACCGCATTGACCCGAATGCCAAGCGGTGCGAGTTCCAGCGACATGGAACGGGTGATGCCGGAAACGCCAAATTTGGAAGCCACATAGGCCAGTCGGTTGGGTACGCCTTCAATGCCCGCGGTGGACGAAATGTTCACGATGGCGCCGCTGCCCTGCGCAGATTTAACGGCATTTGAAAACGCCTGGCAGGTGTGAAACGTGCCATCGAGGTTCACTGCCATGACCTGTTGCCAGGTCTTGTGGTCAAAATTGAGCACGTTGCCAACCCCACGAATCCCGGCACAGTTGACCAGACCGAACAGATTGCCGAAGCGTTTCACCGCACCTGCAACAAAGGCGACCACCTGCTCCTGGTTCGACACGTCGACCGCCACACCGTAGACCCGGTCACTGCCGGCAAACTCGGCCACCACCTTGTCCACGTCTTCCTTGCGCACGTCAGCCGCAACCACCGAAGCGCCCTCGGCAAACAAGCGCCGCACCGTCGCCGCACCAATGCCGCTGCCGGCGCCAGTCACCAAAATTGTCTTGCCTTCAAAGCGTTTCATCTCTAGTCTCCTTGGTATTTTTAATCAAATCAGCATCTCTTGATGCATTATGCATCACGGTGATTTTCAAGCCGGTAACACGACGAAGTGGCCGCTTATCGGCCCACATCGAGCAACCGTGACGGGTTAGCGTTCACACCGAACCGAACTTCGTCTCAAATTCGATACCAATTTTCTGTAGCAAAGGCGTTGGCAACAGACCGCCAGCGCAAACAATCACCGCATCATTGGGATAGGTCTGAACATGGCCGTCATGAGCAATTTCGACCGACTGTTCATGAATGATCTTGACGGTTGACTTGAGCAGCACCAGCACCTTGCCCGTCCGCTCTTGCTCTTGCAGCAAATCACGATTTTTCTGCTTCACCCGTGAAAACGCCTCACTGCGATAGGACAGGATGACACGGGTATTTTTTTGCTCCGACAAGGCGATCGCCGCTTCGAGTGCGCTATCGCCGCCCCCCACAACCAGAATCGATTGCCCCTCGTACTGCGCAGGGTCAATCAAGCGATACGTGACTTTATGCGTTTCTTCTCCAGGCACGTCCAACTTGCGTGGTGTGCCCCGACGCCCCATGGTCAACAAGACATTTCTGGTCGTGTAGCTAGTCCTGTTGGTGGTGACAACAAAGTGATCTTCTTGCCGGCTGATGGACTCCATGCGCTCACGAAATGCGATCTGCAGCCCCGTATCGGCAACCACTTTTTGCCAAAATTCAAGCAACTTCTCCTTTTGGACTTCGCCAAACTTCACCTTGCCCACCAGGTCAAGCACCACAGGTGCAGTCATGGCGATTTTTTGCCTTGGGTAGTGATAAACCGCGCCACCGAGAGATTCTTCTTGCTCCAGCAACTTGTAACGCTGCTTGTGGTGGATGGCCGACAGGCCGGCCGACAAGCCAGCCGGCCCGCATCCCACAACTACCACATCAAAGTCCGCCTTGCCACCCGATCTCTTGCGAATCGCATCCATGGCCTTGCGACCTTGTTCAGCGGCCTTGCGAATCAAACCCATGCCACCGAGTTCGCCGGCGATGAAAATGCCCGGCACGTTGGTCTCGAAATTTTCCCCGATGTGCGGAATATCGATACCACGGGTCTCGGTGCCAAACACCAGCTTGATACCGTCGACCGGACAAGCCGACAAGCAGGCGCCGTGCCCGATGCACGCAGCTGCATTCACCAGCACCGCCTTGCCATTAACGATGCCCAGTGCCTCCTCCGGACAGGCCTTGACACATGAACCCGAGCCGATGCAACGCACTGAATCAATCAACGGGTGCAAGGAAGGAGGCTCTGTCAGACTTTTTTCAATCGACTCCTGCAATTCTTTTTGGCTACTGGCCTGAATACGGCGCTGGCGTCTGACGTACAGCCACAAGACGACACCAAACGATCCGAGATACAAATAGAGGTAAGACATATCTGAAGTTCAACCTGAATGGATTCAGGGGTTGAACGTGTCCTGGATCACGATCGACACGTCCTGACTGCCAATAGACACCGCCGTCACCTGACCGGTAAAGTCGCCCTTCGCTGGCATGGCACTGCCGGCCTTGCTGACCCGAGCGCTAAGGTTGACACGTTTGACTTTTGACAAACGGGTTTCTGGCGACATGGCCAGGCGATCATCCAGTGTGAACCGGATCGGCAAATCCTTGACTTGCCTCCGCAACACGGCAATTGGCATGCGGCCACCATCACTCGCTGTGGCCAAAATGAACACAGTATCTTCAGGCTGCACTTGCTTGGCAAGCGATGCGGCCAGTGTGACCGTGCCACTTACCGCCTCCGCAGGAACTGCTGCTGATCCTGGCTTGAGCTCAGCAGCACTCTGAGCCGGCAGTCCCGCCAAACGACGAGCCTCATTCAGGCTTGTTTGCAATTGTTGGGTCTGAGGATGGTCCGCCGGTGAGGCCTGCACCGCCTTTTGCCAATAACGTACGGCTAATGCATAGTCTTTAACTACAAACGCGTTTTGCCCGAGCAGATACAAAGTCTTGATGTGCAGCGGCTCTTTCTTGATGGCACGCTCCAGTAATTTCATCGGCTCTCCCGCGAGATTGCCATTGCTTTGAAGCGCCAGCGCTTCCGCGTAATCGGCCAACAGGCCGGGATCGTCCCCCAAAATGGCATGCGCCTTTTGATAGGCTTCGAGCGCCTGAGCGTGACGCCCAAGCACCCGGTAGGAACGCGCCAGCATGGCCCATCCCTCGCCGTCCTGGGGATTGTTCTTTAGTCTGGCAGCCAAACCATCCACGACCGTCTCACCTTGGCCGGCTACGCTGGATGTTCCATGGCCTGCAGGAGCACCCGACTGAGTTCCGGTCGTGCCGGAACTGGCTGTCCCTGCAGGACCTCGCTTGGGTGCCAGCACCAAGAAATACGCAGCGACAGCGGCCGCCAGCGCCAGAACGACCATCACCCACCACCGTGCCCGAGACCTTTCGGGCGCTTGAACCAGGGATTCACTTGCGAGCGTTTCCTCTTGCCCATCTACTAGGGCTTCAGTTGCAGACGGCGTTTGCGCCTGTGGTGCCTGCTCGTGCAACACGGCATCGAGGATGCGTCGCTCCGTATCCAGACGTAATTCCTGATATTCCTGATCCGTCAGTGTGCCTGCCGCATGGCGGTCTTCCAGCTGCTGAAACTGCTGTTTGAGTTGATTCAAATCGTGACTCACTGGGAGGGTGGGTGACACAGCGTTTTGCATGGTGCTTCGTAATGAATAAGGTAATAGGGCAGCTTCAAAACCATGGTTAAAAAATCGGGGACTACTTCCACGCGTACCAAGGCAGATTATTTGAGGCTGTATTTTGAGACATGGGATTCCAGATCGAGAGAAACACCTTCTTGCCAAAGAAAAATGGCAAACCCCAGGCGAAGGTATTGGCCGCCGGCGGCACACCTGCCAACTCGCCAAACGCTGTGTTTTGGGTGGTAAACAAGGCTTCCGCATTGCCCACCTGAAACCCAACCGTGACCCGATTCCGTCCAAGCACATCGCCATCAGAAAGGTCGGCGGTTCGCGACACAGTCTTCGCCGGGCAATACCAACTACCAGCCAAACACACGTCGATGCCAGCGTCCGCGGCAAAGAACAGGCCGTTGGTGCCGGTATCCAGATAACTTTGCGCAATGTCCCGGCCTGCATATTGGGTGGTGATGTTCAGATAGGACAGCGGCTTGTTCAACCAATCCATGCCCAACAGGATCGGCGGCATGACCGGTTGCTGATTGTTGGTACCGGTATTGATCCCGAAGATCAACTCACCCCATGCTTTTCCGGCACCCGGCCAGGGCACAGCTGGCAAGTCGATGACCACCCCATTGTTGTGCGACGTGAATGCGGCAACCGGGTTGAAAACCTGCGAGTTCTCAGGCATGTCGGTAGCGACGCAATCATTTGGGTCAATGGCACCCGTCGGACAACTGTAGTACTGCACAAAATCCGGATACTGACCTTGGGCACACAACAAACCGCAATCCATGGTGGTGCTGCCGATACCCAGTATTCCGTTGGAGCCCAATTGATCGACCGAACTGAGCACGCTGCCACCGGACGCTTTCACGCAATCCGGTGGCGCAGGTGGCCCTGCCACGCCCGAATCCATGATCAGTTGAACAGGAACCGATCCCGCCACTTGCCGGCCCAGCCGAACGTCTGCCACGGCTGTCGGGCCCCACAAACCTCCTATCACAAACGGGTAACACTCGTACGCCGCACCGCTTGGCACAGGGACGGCGGGCAACCCAAGACTGTTGACCTTGCTCGCCAGGATTCGCAAGCCTACCGAGCCGGTATCGACTTGCACATGATCAATCGTCTGACACCGGCTGGCATCTCCCGGAGCGCAGACGGTGACGGTGGCGAACAGCACATTGGCACTGATGGATGCAAAATTCCGGACCGGTCCCTCATCGACCACTACCTGCAAGTTGTTGTCAGTTTGAACAAACGCCGATGGCAGACGCACCTCAGGACTGAGACCCAAGTTATTCAACCCCGGGCCACTGATGGTGGTCACGATCGAGTCACCCCCACCGCCGCCACATGACGCGATGAACATGACGGACAGCATCACCCACAAACAACGGTACCAGGAACGATGGTCCATCCGCTTAATCCTGAACCAGTTGGGCCGTGGTGAATCCGGCTGGTGCCAGTGAGCGCATCATGGCGAAGCCGGAATAGACGTTCAAATGCGCGTTGGACTGAACCAGCAGATCCTGTTGGTCCAATTTGAAATGCCGCTGAATTCCACTACGCTTGGCCTGTTCATGTTCTGCGCGTGCGTACTGCGCGTGCAGAGCACCCAGCAAGCGGCTCAAATCCGGCTTGTACTGGGTGGTCCAGGACACGCCGAACACTTGCCCGGTCGCGTTCACAAACTGTTTGATATGTGAACCTTCCTGGGAATGCAATTCATGGACCGTATAGCCGACCTTGGTCACGACCCTCTTGCTTGCGTGCAAACGCATGCGCTCGATATCAATCGAGGCTTGATGTTCGCCGAGGGCCGCCTTGGCAACGTGCATGGTCATCAACAAGGCTATCCCTGTGCCACAGGTCAGTAACGCCTGCTGCCAGCGCCTACTGAAAATCATAGCGATAGCCAAAATAGTAGAAAAACGATGTGTTGGTTTCGTGATTGGTCGCACCCTCGGTCCGTGAGGTTTCGTATATCCCTTCACCCACCAGGCTGGACCTCGCGCTCAACTTGTAGGCCAGTCGCAAGCCGGCGGACAAACGTTTCACTTTGGTTCCTGTGTTGTCAGATTGTGTGTAGAAACGAATGGTTGGCTCCAGACTGGCCTTGTTGCCCCAAATTCCAGTCAGATTGTTATAGGAAACCTGAAGCCCAGTGTTCATTTCACTGGACAGGTAACTGATGTTGAACCCGTTGATATCCCGATCAGAATACAAATTGGATCCAGTGAGCTGCAAGGAAATGTTGTATTGCGGTCCGGTAGCCGGCATGGCTTCGAAATTACCAACTGCCGGCAAGGCCCCAATTTCACTTTGGCGGAAATCGACCGAGCCTTGCCACTTTTCAGACAATGGCCTTGAAATGCTGATCATGGTCTGTTTGGCCCGCGCCGCACTCGCCAAGGCCATGCTTTGTACCTCGCTCAAACCATTGAGTTCCAGCAAGGTCTTGAGTGAGGTTTGGCCAGAACTGATGAGCGCATTGCTCAGTTGCAGCGACGGTGCCCGCCGGTCGTCCGCCAACAAGGTGATGGTTGTGTCATAAGGGCCTTGCATTGACCCTTGCAATGTGAAGGCATTCACCGTCTGTAAATTGGTGTCGTAGTCGACGTAGGAATAGGCCGATAAGGCGTCGCCAAAATAACGCGCCTCCAAGCCGACGGCGCGCCGGTCAGTAATGCCTTCGGTCCTTTGCTGGGTCAGGGACACACTGCCACCCCAATGGTTGAAAAGCTGGTCGGCCTCGATCATGACGCCAGCCAAGTCCTGGGATGGCGCTTTCACCAGCATGTTTGCGGGGACCCCCAACATGGCGCTAAGCTTGTACTTGTCCGCATACGGCATGGTCACGGATACGCCGTCAAACAAACCAAACATGGCCCCCCCGATGGCAGACTGGCGCCCGAAACGCCATCCCAGACGCGACTTGAGGTCGCGGTAATCCAGGTAGGCAGAGCTGATGAGTCCCTGGGTGGTGGAGGTCAGCTCGGAAGCTGACTTGAAGTTGTTCGAATGCGACCCGCGCATCACCAGTTTGGTTTCTGACTCGTCGCCAAGATAGCGTGCTGTGGCATCCCAGCTACTGACCAGTACAGATTGGCTTGAGCGGCTCAAGGTGTTCTGGTCGATACCTGCCGCAATATTGACCAGCGAATCAGTTTTGGTATTGCCGCCATAGTAATACTGCGAAATGCTGCCCGTCATCGACAACCGCGCCTTTTGGGCGGTTGCACCCTGCACATTAGCCACCACTGGCGGCTTGTCCAATGCAGCCAGACGGGCAGCCACTCGGCTGGCGTCTTCGCCTGACGGATACAGCTTGAGATACAACTCATACTCCGCCCTGGCCTTGGTGGTACTGCCCAATCCCTCCCAAGCCTGACCGATCAGTTCCTGCGCCAGTTGCGAAGACGGGTTCGGTGGCAGCAACAGCGCCCGGTTGAGCACTGCTTCCGCCGCCCGAAAATCGCCACGCTGCAACGCATGCTGCCCGGCCTCCATGAGTTGGGCTGCTTGGCGAGCCACGGTTTCATCGCCCTCTTGCGTTGCCGCGGCAGGCATACGCCCGGAATCAATGGCCTCAGGGCGCACTATTTCGACATCAATCGAGTGCATATTGGGCCCTTGCCTGACCCGCAATACGGAGCGGTCGCTGAGCCGCAGATTGAGCTGCTGGTTAACCGAATTTGGCAAGGGCTGATAGGTCAACTCCAGCTCGGGCCGTCCGGGTGCTGTCAGGCGCATTCTTTCTTGCACCAGCTGTTGCAGCACCTGTGGGTCTGCCGAGATGATTTGCAGTTGGATTTGCGCAATATCTGTCACTGTGCGCATTTCCGGAGTCTGGCGCAAGTAACGCACATTGGCATTCAGATTGATGCGTACGGTGGGATGCTCGACCGCACTGAGCCATGAGAAATTATCCAGGGTTTGTGCGTGGGCGCAGCCAATACCCGCGAGCCAAACACAAACAACCAGACAGAGTAAACGATGGAACATATGCTTCATCCGCCCACCTGAATTGGTTTGACGCGATTGAGAGATCGCATCTGGCGTGGAATCGTTTCACTGTTGGTCACATGACAGCTCACACAGGTCGTCAGATCCGCAGAGGGTCGATAAGCGGGTGACAGATGGGAATACCTGACCGGACGCCAGGCGTCGATCTGATGGCAACTGTCACAGGACCGGCGGTCCATGAAGTGCCCGGCCGGCCTGGCTGACGCACCCATGCCGTTGTGGCAAGCCAGGCAGATATTGGCCTGGATGCCATTGTGCGTGAATCGGGCCGGTGTCCAGGCCGTAGTGCGATGACAGGTATCGCAACTGGTCAAAACCATCAGGTGTCGCGCTGGCATGCCTGAGGCCCTCCGGCCCTCATGACAAGACTTGCAGGAACCCACAGCAACACCCTGGTGATCAAACGTGGTCCCCCGACCTGCAGTTACCGGCTTGGTAGCCTGCACATTGGGTCTCAAACGCATCCCCTCTGTGCCAATCAAGGCAGCACGCATGATGGGCCTGACCGCAGCCCGGAAGCCACCATTAAACGAGTGACATCCGCTGCAGTCGTTCGGTGCCTTGCGGGCGGTTGTTGTGTGTTTGCTGGGTATACGCGTCAACAAATTGGTCACATTGGTCCATGACATGCCGTACTCGTGGCAGGACTGGCATTGAATGCCTGCCAAAGCGGCATTTGAATGCATGGTTGATGCGCTGGTACCGCTCTTCATGTTGACACCACCAAAGGTGGGCGAAGTCGCCGCATGGCAAGCATTGCAACCCAGCGTGCCAATCGGCACGTGTGACGCAACACCTGCAACCGTCTTGGGCTGGTAGGTGATCGGTGGCGGCGCAGAACAATTGGCTTTGGTGTCGCAACCGGCAAAAGGTGCGGTGCCAGAAGTACCGCCCTGCCCGGCTGCATGGCAATTGGTGCACGATCTGAGGCCGATGGTGGCAGCCGTGTACTTCACCAGTCCAGCCGTGATGCCTGTGTGCAAGGCACTGACCGTACCCAGGCCCTGCACCGAATAGTCGCCGGCTGTGACGTGGCAAACTGTACAGGCCACTGCCGCCGGCGTTGGCATGTGACCGGCGGGCTTGCCCTCACCAGTGAATGCAGACGTGCCGGAATGGCAACTCGAGCAATCGGTCCCCACGCCCAATCCGCTTGCCTCATGTCCTGAATCTGCCACGCTGAAAGTGGTCGCGCTGGCATAAGGGCGCGTCTGGAAACCCCGGTAGGAGGCATTGGCCGTCACTGTCGTCGGAGAGATCGGGTATTGATCCACGCCCATCCACACATAACCCTTTTCATGACAGGCCTGGCAGTTGTTGCTGATGCCGGTGTGAACCATGGCGCTGGTCGGAGCCGGCGTTTTGAACAAACTACCCGGCACTGATCGGCTGCCCGTCACAGCGACCAACCCACTTGGCACGGTGGCCGCATGACACACCTCGCAAGCTAGTTTTCCATAAGGAATGTGGGATGACGCACCAGGCGTACTGGAAGGCGGCACCACTACGATTGAAGTGATGCCCTGGAAGCTCGCATTGGTGATGCTTTCACCGTGGCAGTTATCACAACCGGTAGTGATGCCCTGATGGCTGTATTTCGAGCCAGAGAAGTGCTTACCCGTCGTAACCGGCAATTGCAGGCTGGTGTTAGCACCCACATGACACACCTCACAGGCCGTGGTTCCAAATGGCACGTGATTGGCAGCAGGCGCGGTGATCGCAAATCCAATGGTCGGATTGGCAAATGCCGCCGCATTGGTCGCACTGTGACATTGGGCGCAATTGCTGCTGGTCGACGGGGCATTGGCGTGAATATTGGTCACCGACGGTTTGACCGAAAAGTCTTTGTCAGTTGCGCTGATATTGGTATGACAAGCGGTACAGGCCGCAGTGGCCGCGGTTGGAATGTGGTTGGATGGTTTGCCCGCAACCGTGAAATTGATCGTGCTACCGTGGCATTGCGAACAATCTCCGGTGGTCGGATGGGCAGCGTCATTGATGGAGTAGGTGCCCCCCCCGTTGATGGGACGGGTATGGAAGCCGGTATAACTTGCACCAGCGACCAGGCTGGTCGGATTACGCGGGTATTTGGACATGCCCATCCAGGACTTGGTGCTTTCGTGGCACGCATTGCAGTTGTTGGTGATATTGGTATGAATCGCACTGCCAGAAGGCGCAGGCGAGAAAAACTTGGTGGTCCCGGTCGCCATGCTGCTTGCATTGGCACCCACCAGACCGGTGGGCATGTTGGCCAGATGGCACACTTCACATTGCGAATTGATGGGTGAAGGAATATGCGAATCGGTCCCCGGCGAAGCGCTGGGCGGCAGCACCACGATACTGTTGATGCCGTAGAAACTGCTCGCGCTGACGCCAGAACCATGACAGCTAGCACAGCCGTCACTGATGCCAGTGTGACTGAATTGGCCATTGGCGAATGTGTAAGGCGTATTACCCAGACGAGACAGTCCGGTCAGTGGGCTCAAATGACATGCATCACACTCAAGCGTGGTGGGAATGTGGTCCTTGCCCAATCCCAGCTTGCCTTTCGGCACGATGCCCCCCTGGAACTTGCTGCTTGTGACGTCTGAGCCGTGGCAGTAACTGCAAGACTGCGTGGCGCCGCTGTGGCTGAATGCCGAATTGGTGAATAGTGCACCGTTGCCCACCGGTGTGTTCGCCATGCTGGAGTTGGCACCCACGTGACAGCTGACACAATCCAGGCTGGCCATAGGAATATGGTTAGCGTCGGGTGCCTTGATCGTCATGGCAGCCGTGTTGTACTGCGTGGCATTGGCAGCACTATGGCACTGCGCGCAACTGCCGGTCGTCGACGGTGCGTTGGCATGAATATTGGCCAAGGTCGGCATCGTCGAATAATTCGATGTCGTGTGACATGAGTTGCATGCACTCGCGGCATTGGTCGGGATATGGTTGCTCGGCTTGACCTGGGCTTGCCATTCGGTGAAACCGGTATGGCACGAAGCACAATCACCACCCGCGGGATGCACGGCATCATTGACGGCAAATTGGGTGGTCGGATTGGCGTAAGGACGTGTGTGGAAACCCGTGAACTTGGGCGCAGTTTGCATACCGTACTGGTCCATGCTCAACCACAGGTTATCTTTTTCGTGACAACTGCTACAGGTGGAAACGCCCGCATGAATCTGTGCCGAGGTGGGTGCCGGCGTCAGGAAACCGCGCCCGGTCGTGGCATTGGCCGCCACCAGAACCGATGGCACGCTGCCGAGATGGCAGTTCTCACAGACCTGCGAGCTTGGAATATGTGCCGCGCCGCTGGTCGCCGGGCTGGTGTCGGGCATTTTGACGATGTTGGTGATACCCTGGAAAGTGGTCACCGATGAACCGTGGCATTCAGCGCAGTTGGCCGTGATGCCACTGTGACTGAATTTGGCGCCACTGAAATTGACCGCCGTCACCGGTGTACTGATCATGCCTGCACCCACGTGGCAGACCTCGCAGGCCAGATTGCGCATTGGAACGTGGTTGGTCGCTGGCGCAACTATGGTGCGGCTGGCCGTGCTGTACATCGCCGCATTGTCCTTGCTATGGCATTGTGCACAGTTGCTCGTTGTGGACGGAATGTTGGCGTGGATATTGGCAATCGATGGATGCTGGCCCCAGGGGTTATGACACGAGGTACAACTGGCGCTCGCATTGAATGGGATGTGGTTCGACGGCGGTGTTGGCGCGCCAAAATACGTGAAGCCGCCATGACACTGCGAGCAATCACCGGCACTGGGATGTCCGGTGTCGTTGAAAGCGTAACCAGAGCCACCCGATATCGGCCGCGCGTTGAAACCGGTGTACTGTGCATTGGTGGTCAGTGTATTGGGCGAGCGCGGATACAACTCCATTCCCATCCAGCCCAGACCGGACTCATGACAACTCGCGCAATTGCCGCTGACACCCTTGTGGATCACCGCCGAGGCAGGGGCTGGCAAACGGAACTTGGTTGGCATGGTGCCATTCCAGACCCCCGGCAGCAAACCAGCGGGCAAGCTACCAATATGGCAGTCTGCGCACGAGGCCGTACCCACATCGGTTGGAATGTGAGAGCTCGAGCCGGGACCCGCACTGGATGGCAAACGCACAATGTCGTTCAGCCCGATACCGAAGTACGGTTTACCTGTGCTTGCTGGTCCATGGCAGGTTTCACAATCGCCGGTCAACAGGTTGTGGCTGAATTTGGCACCGGCAAAAGTCGTCATCGAGCCGGTCGCACCAGTTGCGGGAATCAGCATGGCTGGAACGCTGTTGGTGTGGCATACCTCACAGCCCACGTTGTTGGACACTGGAATATGTTCTGGTGTGAGACTGGATATCGTTTTCGGGAACACACCGTCGAAGGTACCTGAATCGACATTCCGGCCATGACAACTTGAACATCCTGTTGCCATGCCGCTGTGACTGAAAGCAGCATTATTAAAACGAGCGCTGTCCGTCACGGGTGTGCTGCTGATACCGCGACCCACACCGACGTGGCAGGTTTCACAGGGCAAGCCACCCATGGGAATATGGTTCACGGCGGGTGTCACGATAGGGCGCAAGGTCGTCGTCGCCGCATAGGATGCGGCGTTCGTCACGTCATGACACTGGGCGCAATTGGTGGACTTGGACTGGATGTTGGCGTGAATTGCCGTCACCGTCGGTGCGGTTCCAAAATTGACGTGACAGCTTTCACATGTGGCTGTGGCCGCATAAGGTATGTGGCCCGCCGGAGCCGACGAAATATTGAAATTACTGAAGCTGCCATGGCATTGTGAGCAATCGCCACTGGCGGGATGAAATACGTCTGCCACCCTGAATTGACCTGCACTGGCCTGAGGCCGGGTCTGGAAGCCTTTGAACGGGGCACTGGTGG
>JBEGLK010000002.1:0-26482 GCA_041183605.1 Pseudomonadota bacterium | reverse complement strand
TCTCCAAGGCATGGCAGGTCTGCGCCATGCCGCTACATTCAACGCTGGATCAGGTCGTGGCAAGCGACTGTCTGCATGGGGCACAACAAGCACCAAAGTTATCCTGGGGATTCGATCCACGCGCCTTCTGGATGCACGTGATCGTCACGAATGCCAGCGACCATCCAAACGATCGCCTGCTGACCATCGGACATCCGCGATTGCAGGCAGTCACTCTTTTTGAATTGCGCGATGGCAAGCTTGTCTCGCGGCGCGACAGTGGCATCAATGTACCGCTTGCCAACAAACCCCTGCCCATGACCCGACCGGCGTTTGACCTGCACTTTGGACCCGGTGAGCATAAGAATCTTTGGTTAAGGGTTGCCTCGGAGTCTCCCATCAACCTGGATACCGAACTTTGGTCACCACGCGAAGGTCTGCTGGTTGAACAAAAACTGCAATTTTTTGAGACCCTTGCACTGGGCCTGATGTTGCTTTGCATGCTGTACAGCTTCTGGGCATTCATGATTCAGCGGGAAAGGCTGATGCTCTATTTCGGTCTTTTCATGCTTTCTGAATTGATTGTTGAGTTAAGCCGGTTTGGATTGATGCAGTTGTACTTATGGCCGGCCGATCAGGCCTTCGACTTGCGTATCGTGGCCATCGCCGTGGCTTGCGCTCTGGTCAGTTTTACCTTGGTGTTGCGAACTCTCCTGCATCCAATCCAGCGTTTCCCCGTACTGTACGGCATCTACCTGATAACGATCGGATGCGGACTTGCCGGAGTTGGCTGGAGCTTGTTGGTGGATTACCGCATAGGTGCACAGTGGTGGACGATGACTTTGCTTCCGGCCATCCTGAGCGTGGTCGGGCTGAGCGTGTCCGCACACCGCCAGCAGCAAGCTTCGGCCAAGATACTGTTGCAAAGTTTTTCAGTCCTGCTACTGATTGAATTTTTGCGCGTATTTACCGCGCTGGGATTGATCGAGTCCATCGCCATAGACTTGCTGGCAACGCCCTGGGCCATCGCATTGGCCACGTCGTTCATCTTGGTCAACATGATCCGAAGCTCGGCTGACATTCAGGCCGCCCTGAAAAAAACTCAGAGCGAGAGCAATGCACGCCTGCACTTCATGTCACAGATGAGCCACGAACTGCGCTCGCCCCTCACCACCATGTTGGGCCATGTCAAACTGATGAGACATGAAAGCATGACTCAACCGGTGCATATCGGGCTTCAGGCCATATGGCGCGACGCCATGCAGCTGCTCGCGATGATCGATGACATCCTCGATTACGCCAGGGGAAGCCTTGGATACAAGGGCCTGCACCCCTTGCCCAGAACCTGGGGGCAGCTCATGGAGCACATCAAGCAAAGCGCTGACATCCTGACACAGACCAACAACAACCATCTGATGTGGTCTGAGCACGGCGCCAAAGAAACAGCTTTGCTGGTCGATGAACGGCGCCTTCAGCAGGTACTCAACAATTTGCTCACCAACGCTGCGCGATACACCCACCGTGGCGAAATCCGATTGTCATGCAATCTGCAACAGATCAGGATTACCGATCTCACACCAAACTGGCGACTGAGTTTCAGTGTGACAGACTCTGGTGAAGGGATTGCCTTGGAAGATCAGAAACGCATTTTCGAGCCGTTTCAGCGCGGCTCAAAAGCCCACCTGTCCAGTCACAAAGGCATGGGCATGGGACTGGCAATTGCCAGCCAACTGGTACACAGCATGGGCGGAGAAATGAGCTTGAGCAGCCAACCTGGACAAGGCAGCTGTTTCAGTTTTCATGTTGTTTGTGCACAGGCTGTTCCTGAGGACTTCGAAAACATGCAGGAGGGCCACGCCTTTATCGATCTCCAGGAAGACGAATGGCAGGTCGGCAAAAATGCCGTTACGCAGCCAGATCACCTCGAACCTGCTCGAGTCCTAATGCACCCAACTGATGCCCAACTGGCCATCCTGAAACAGCTCGTCGACAACGGACAACTCTCAGACTTGCTGGATTGGGCATCAGCGCTGGAACAAGCATCACCCGAGTTGGCTGCCTATTGCCGTCGTGTTCGACAGGCCGCCATGGCACTGGACATGCCCATGCTGCACAACTTATGCTCCCCGCTCAATGCGCCTTGTCCCAGTTCGGCCCCACCCCCACCTCCGCCAGCAACGGCACCTTGAGGTGCGCGACGCCGGCCATCAGCTTGGGGACCTCATGGCGCACCCAGTCCACCTCTGATTCGGGCACCTCAAACACCAGTTCGTCATGCACCTGCATGATCATTTTGGTGGCGCGCTGTTCGGCGTCGATGACCTGCTGCACCTTGACCATGGCCAGCTTGATCAAGTCAGCTGCCGTGCCCTGCATCGGTGCGTTGATGGCAGCGCGCTCGGCACCACTGCGCCGGGGCCCGTTGGGCGAATTGATCTCGGGAAGGTACAGCCGGCGGCCAAACACGGTTTCGACATAACCCTGCGCCTTGGCCAGCGCCCGGGTCTGGTCCATGTAGTGCTTGACGCCTGGATAGCGTTCAAAATAACGTTCGATATAGTTTTTGGCCGCAGTGTTATCAATGCCTAGCGCCTTGGCCAGGCCGTAGGCGCTCATGCCATAGATCAGACCAAAGTTGATGACCTTGGCATAACGACGCTGTTCGCTGCTGACCTGCGCCGTATCAATCGCAAAAATTTCAGCAGCGGTGGCGCGGTGCACATCCATGCCGTCATGAAACGCCAATAACAAAGCCGCATCGCCGCTGATGTGCGCCATGATGCGCAGCTCGATTTGGCTGTAGTCCGCACTGGCAATCACACAGCCGGGGGGCGCCACAAAAGCCTCACGCACGCGCCGCCCCTCCGGAGTGCGCACCGGAATGTTCTGCAGGTTGGGGTCGTTGCTGCTGAGGCGCCCGGTCACCGCCACGGCCTGCGCGTAATGGGTGTGAACGCGTCCGGTGCGCGGAAGTGCGAGTTGCGCCAGCTTGTCGGTGTAGGTGCCCTTGAGTTTGGACAGGCTGCGGTGCTCCAGGATCTTGGCGGGCAGCGGGTAATCTTCGGCCAGCTTTTGCAGCACCTCGTCGTCGGTGCTCGGCGTGCCGGTCGGCGTTTTCTTGACCACGGGCAGGCCGAGTTTGACGAAGAAAATCTCGCCAATCTGCTTCGGACTGCTCAGGTTGAAAGGCTGGCCGGCGAGTTCATGTGCCTCGGTCTCCAGCTGCAAGATGCGTTTGCCAAGCTCGTGGCTTTGCGCAGCGAGTGTGGGTGCATCGATCAGCACCCCGTTGCGCTCGATGCGGTAGAGGGCCTCGCTGCTGGCCATCTCGAGCTCGTAGATAAAACGCAGCTTGTCGTTGGCGTTGAGCAGCGGCCACAGTGCGCAATGCACGTCGAGCGTCATGTCGGAGTCTTCGCACGAATACTCGGCGGCTTTGGCAATCTCAACCTGGTCAAAACAGATCTGGTTGGCCCCCTTGCCGCAAAGGTCTTCAAAATTGATGCCGCTTCGCCCCAGGTGACGCTCGGCCAGGCTCGCCAGACCATGCGGCTTGGTGACCTCAAGCACGTAGCTTTGCAGCATGGTGTCGTGTGCATACCCCTGCACCTCGATGCCGTGGTTGGCAAACACATGGCGGTCATACTTGACGTGTTGACCGAGCTTTTTGTGTTTGCCATCCTCCAGCCAGGGCTTGAGCCGGGCCAGCACGGCCTCGATCGGCAACTGGGTCGGCGCGTCCGGGTAGGCATGGGCCAGCGGAATATAGGCCGCTTCACCCGGCGTAACGCTGAAGCTGATGCCAACGATGCGGGCTTGCATTTCGTCGAGCGAAGTGGTCTCGGTGTCCAAGGCCACCAACTCGGCGGCCTTCACTTTCGCGAGCCAACGGTCAAATGCCTCCCAGGTCAGGATGGTGTCGTAACTAACCGCGCTGACGCGGCTTGCCGCAGGAGTCTCAGGCACTGCATCCAACTCGTCGAAAAGGCCTGGCTCACGGTTGTTGACGACGGATTTGACAGCGGACTTGGGGTCTGAGCCAGCTCCGGAACCCACCCCCAGCGCCCGTGCCAGTCCTTTGAACCCGTATTTCTCATAAAACCCGGCGAGTGCCACCGTATCCATCTCACCCACCGAGATGGCATCCATGTCAGGCAAATCCGGCACCCAGCCGTTCAGGTCGCAGTCGGTCTTGATGGTCAACAGTTGGCGCCCGGTAGGCAACCAGTCCAGTGACTTGCGCAGGTTTTCACCAACCGCACCCTTGATGTTGTCGGCCTGGGCCACGATGGCGTCCAGTGAACCAAATTCGTTAAGCCATTTGACCGCCGTCTTGGGTCCCACCTTGGGCACGCCGGGCACGTTGTCGATGGCGTCGCCCACCAGGGTCTGGTAATCCACCATCAGGCTCGGCGGGACGCCAAACTCGGTCGTGACACCGGCCACGTCGCGACGGCGTCCGTTCATGGTGTCGATGATGGTGATGTGTTCATTAACCAGCTGGGCCAGATCCTTGTCACCACTACTGACAATCACCTCGATGCCCTGGCGCGCCGCCGTCACCGCCAACGTGCCAATCACGTCGTCGGCCTCGACGCCAGGCACGTCCAGCACCTTCCAGCCCATCAGGCGCACCACCTCATGGATCGGCTCGATCTGGGCACGCAAGTCATCAGGCATGGGGGACCGGTGGGCCTTGTACTCAGGGTACAAATCATCACGGAACGTGGGGCCTTTGGCATCAAAAACACAGGCGGCGTATTGCGCAGGCACTTCCTTGCGCAGGCTTTGCAGCATGTTGATCATGCCGCGAATGGCCCCGGTGGGCGCACTGGTCGGGTCACCCGGCACGGCGCGCAGGTCAGGCATGGCGTGAAAAGCGCGGTACAGGTAGCTGGAGCCATCGACCAGCAGCAAAGTTTTTGGGGGGGCAGTATTCATGCCGGCATTTTGCCTGCACCCGGCAACATGGCCGCTTTATCTACAATCAAAAGATGCGCCCCACCTATATCGTTCTCCCGCTCCTGCTGGCCTGTGGCCTGGCATGGAGCCAATCCGCCTCTACCGCTGTTGCCGCCAAAGCCTCGGCGCAAGGGGAAGTATCTGCCAAAGCTCAATCCCGCATTGAAATCATCCATGTCGAAGACGCGGGCGCACGCATCGACGAAGTGCGCGTAGGCGGAGACACCAAAAGCATCTCCGTTCAGCCCAAGGACGGCATGCCGGCTTACCAGGTGGCACCCAAGACGGGTGAACGTACCTGGAAAGTTCTGGGCTTTTGAGCCATGGCGGTCTATACGGAAGTCTCATTTGCCGAGGCTGGCGCCTTATTGGAGCAGCTCAATCTGGGTGAACTCGAAAGCATGGCAGGCTGTGCCGGCGGCATAGAAAACACAAACTATTTTGTCACCACACGCAAAGCCGGCCAACTGCATGACTATGTGCTGACCCTGTTTGAGCGTCTGAGCTTCGAACAGTTGCCGTTCTACTTGCAGTTGATGAAGCACTTGGCGCAACGTGGCATTGTGGTGCCTGCCCCACATGCCAACGCCCAGGGGGAGTTGGTGCTGAACGTCAAGGGCAAACCAGCCTCGGTGGTGGACAAATTGCGTGGCGCCAGCGAACTTAACCCCGGCCCGGTGCACTGCGCCCAAATGGGTGCCACGCTGGCCCGGATGCATCTGGCCGGGCGCGACTTTGAACTGCGGCAACCCAACCTGCGCGGCCTGAACTGGTGGAATGACACCCTGCCCGAAGTCTTGCCTTATCTGAAAGACGAGCAGAGAGCCCTGATCACCCAGGAACTGACCTACCAAAACCAGGTGGCGACCCTGCCCGGTTATGCCGCCCTGCCCCGCGGCCCAATTCACGCGGACCTTTTTCGCAACAACGTGATGTTTGAGACCGTGGCGGGGCAACCGGTGTTGAGCGGCGTTTTCGACTTTTATTTTGCCGGCATCGACAACTGGTTGTTTGACGTGGCGGTATGCATGAACGACTGGTGCATCGACCAGGCCAGCGGCGCGCACCATGCGCCCAACGCCCACCATTTCCTGTCCGCCTACAACGCCGTGCGACCCTTGCAGGCAGCAGAAAAAGAGCTGCTACCCGCCCTGCTGCGCGCCGGCGCCTTGCGCTTTTGGCTGTCGCGCCTGTGGGACTTTTACCTGCCGCGCGAGGCCAGCATGCTGCAAGCCCACGACCCCAGCCATTTTGAACGCATCCTGCGGCACCGGGTCAACCAGCCAATGGATTACGCAGCCCTGGAGGCCCTCGCATGAAGCTGAGGCTTGTACCTGCCCGCACGGGGGTTGCCTGGGTCAAACTCGGCATGAAGACTTTCTTCAAGCAACCGTTGGCGCTCGCCGGGCTGTTTTTCATCTTCATGGCGGTCATGTCAGTGGCCACCATGCTGCCCGTGCTGGGCTTGCCGCTGGCCATGACGCTGTTGCCCGCCGCCACGCTGGGTCTGATGGCGGGCACCCGGGAAGCTGCCGATGGCAAATTTCCCATGCCGCTGATTTTGTTCACTGCCCTGCGTGCCGGGCCCGCCAAGCGGCGCGCCATGCTGAAACTGGGTGCCCTGTATGCTGCAGGCTTCATGCTGGCCATGGGTGCGTCGTACCTCGTGGATGGCGGTGGCTTCGCCCGGCTTTACCTGGGCGGCAGTGCGCCAACTGCAGAACTCCTGCAGGCGCCAGAGTTTCAGGCGGCCATGTGGCTCTTCATCGGTTTGCATCTGCCGCTGTCACTGATGTTCTGGCACGCCCCGGCATTGGTGTTCTGGCACGACTTGCCGCCGGTCAAAAGCATGTTCTTCAGCATCGTGGCCTGTTTCCGAAACTTCTGGGCCTTTACCGTTTTTGGCATCGCCTGGATGGGCACCATTGTCATTGCCATGCTGGCCATCGGCACGGTGGGTAACCTGTTGGGCAACCCTGCGCTACTTGGCATGGCCCTGTTCCCGGTGCTGATGCTGTTGGCCTCTATGTTTTTCACTTCACTGTACTTCACCTACCAGGACAGTTTTGAGCTTGAAGCTCCCGATCAGGAGCAGGCCGGGCACTAGGTCGCGGCCGCCCCTGGTTCCAGCCTCAAGCCAGTTTGATGCCCGCCCCCTCGGCCGTGAGGTAACCCACGGCGGCACCAAAGCGGTTCTTGAAATTGGCGCGCACCAGCGGATCGAGCGTGGCCTGCACCTTGCCGTGCAGCTTGCCAATCCAATCCCCAGGATGCTGGAAGTTACTGGTGATGTAGGTCCATCCATTGAGGTCGTCCACGACACCCAGGCCGGTGGCTTCGGCACCCGACGGCATGGACATCAGGCGACTCAGTTGCCTGGTGTCCACGTTGTAGGCCCAGACAAAATTGTTGACATGGGTGCTACTGTCTTCACCAATGAACAGCGTGCGCAGTTTCTCGGAAAACTTCAGGTTGTCCGGGTTAGATACCAAGTCCGGGTTGGCCAGATTGCCCAATGCATCGGGCGTAATGTCCTGCCCCATCAGCAACGCACGCATGACCGAAGGTACCCATTCACTCTGAATCGCGGCGCCTGTCTGGTCTGATTGCCCACCCGTCAGCGTACTTGCCATGATGCCACCAGCAATCAGGGGTTTATCCAGAGCAATCCCGCTGGCGGCGTTCCAGCCCTTGCCGGTTTTGACCATCGAATCCTGAATGTTTTGCAGCGCCGAGTAAGCCACCTTGTCCCGGATGTTGATGGTGGTGCCTTCCATTTTCGAGAAGCCCATGCTGCCACCCATCAGGTAGGCATAACGGTGGGTTTCCAGGAAAGCCGCCGCTTTTTCCATGCCCGGCTTGAGCTTGACCCAGTTGGCCGTGCCGTTGTAGAAAATTTTCTTGAAGCTGGCATCGTTCGGATCCGTCTTGAGCACCGTCATGATGTCAGCCGGCTTGAGCGTATTGGCCATTTTTTCAATTTCTGCGCTGGTGGCATGGCCCAGCTTGATCCAGGACAACTTGACGCCCGCATCCGCCGGATTGATGGAAAAACCTGTGCCGAGCTTGGCCACGTAAAGGGTACCGGCAGACAGGTTCTTTTCCTTGTCAGCCACAAACATGAAGAAACCGCCATTGGTTGCGTCATCGCCCATGATCACCGTGCGGTTGTCCGGCATGACCTGCACCAGCTCATGCGAGATGCGTCCTAGGCAATAGTGCTTGATGATGGAACCCGAGCCATCGGGGTTCACGGTGACTTCAGGCAAATGTCCGTAGTGGTAAGGATTGGCCACGGACTCGTCACCAAACAGGTTCTTGCTGAAGGCCTTGAACATCTTGTTCTCTGCCACAAACTGGGCATCGGGTTCGTACTCTTCACTGGACAGGTGGGTGTTCCAGGGCGACAGGCTGGAGCCACAGGTGATCCACAGGCCTTGCGCTTCGGAGGTGTCCACATTGTGGTACTTCACCAGCTTGAGCGCTCCGGTGGTCTGATCCTGATCCAGCGTCAACACAGCAACCGGCGATGGCAGTGTGCCGTAGGCATCAACACCGCTCAGATCGGCGTTGGTGTATTCGAATTGCACGACGGCAAACACCGCCTTGCCCTTGATCCCTTTGACCGTTGCTTTGGGCAGTTGCAACATAGACATGCCGTCCGGGCAGTCCGAGAAAAACTGGCGCTCTTTGCCGGGCACCGATTTGTCAATGATCGGGCGGTTCAGGATATCGACATAGCCACCCGCCAAGGTGGTGCCACCGTTACCGTCCGGCACCTGGTCACCCGTGATGAAAAATGGCTGATACGCCAGCTTGTAGGTTTGGGTCGTGCCGTCCTGCAATGTCACCTGCAGGCTGGACGCCACCGTGGTGCTTGCCATGGCGGCAGGATTTGCCAGCGTTGGCGCTGCCATCGAGGTGAAACTGAGCGACGTCACCTTGCCACCTGCAGGCGTTGCAGTGGCGCCAGCGCTGGCGCAACCCGCCAGCATGGCACTGACTGAGCCCAGACCCAAGGGCAACATGGGTGCGGTGGCTAAAAATTTGAGTGTCTGACGGCGCGAAGTTTGAGGTAAGGAAGAATTTGTCATATTTCCAATCGTTGATCATGTTGAACCACCCCTCGTGACGAGCACGTCTTTGGGGTTGAGCCGTTACTGATATTAAGAAGGTGGTGTGACAGTTTTGTGAATTCCGGCCACGCCTGGCAAGCACCGGTGGGTGCGAGCACTTTGAGACGAGCAGCCCGTTTTAAAATGAGGCTTTAACAAAATGACCCAGCTGCGTCGCGCGCGGTAAAAACCCGACACGATTTTTATGATCAAAAGTTTTATCGCTGTTATCCGGCTCAGCCGTCTTGGACTGCACTTGCTTCATGGCCTGTTTGTTGTGAACTGGCATTTCCCGCGCTGGCATCCCCATCAAAAATATGAACGCATCCAGGCCTGGGCCAAATCCTCGCTCGCGATGCTCGGCATTGACCTCAAAGTCAATGGCAGTCCGCCCAGCAGTGGCCCGGTGCTGCTGGTGGCCAACCATGTGTCCTGGCTAGACATCGTGGTGCTGCTGGCTTCCTGCCCATGTCACTTTGTTTCCAAATCCGAGATTGGCCAATGGCCTGTGGTGGGCACCCTCACCCGTGCCGTGGGTACCCTGTTCATCACCCGGAGTTCCAGGCGTGACGCCCTGCGCGTGGTGCACAAGATGGCAGAAAAGCTGCATATTGACAGTGGCATGGTGCTGGCCATTTTTCCTGAGGGCACCACCAGCAACGGTTTGCAGGTGTTGCCGTTTCATGCCAATCTGTTTCAGGCTGCCATTGCGGCCAACGCACCTGTACAGACGGTAGCCTTGCGATTCGAGGAAGCAGCCAGCGGTCAGACCAGCCTGGCGGCCTGCTACATCGACGATGACACGTTTTTGGGTTCGGTGTGGCGCACGCTGACGGCACCGCAGCAGCGCGTGGTGCTCAGCTTTGGCTCAGCACAACATGGCGCGGGTCGCAACCGTCAGGCCTGGGCGGCAGACGCACGCAGCGAAGTCACGACCATGCTGAACGCTTGATCACGAGGAAGATCAGGCACCCAGAAAGTGTTTGCGGTACCGCGCGGGCAAGTCGCCAATACGCATCAACATGGGCAAGTCAGCCGTGTTGAAGTCAGGATCCCAGGCCGGCGCGCCCAGCACTTTGGCACCGAGGCGCAAATAACCCTTGATGAGCGCCGGTGGCTCAACCGCCAAGTCGCTGTCAAGCTGTTCGACAGGCAAGGCCAAGCGTGGGCGCACATGAAACTCGATCGGCGCCAGATGGGTGGTCCTGAGTTGGCGCCAGATGCTGGCGGCCACATCACCACTGACGACGCCGTTGTGCAGCATGGGAATGCTGGCGCAGCCAATCATGGTGTCGAGCTGGTTGCGCACCATGAATTCGGCCAGTGCACCCCATAGCGCCATGATGACACCGCCATGACGATGATCGGGATGCACACAACTGCGCCCGAGCTCAACCATGCGCTCGCGCAAGGCGCGCAATCGCACCAGGTCAAATTCAGTGTCGCTGTAGGTGCTCCCCACACGCTTGGCCTGAGCTGGGGTCAACACCCGGTAGGTACCCACGACTTCCTGACTGGCAGCGTCGCGCACCAGCAAGTGTTCGCAGTAGTTGTCAAACAGGTCAATGTCGTGCCCCGGCACGGGTGTGCTCAGGCGGGCGCCCATTTCGTCGGCAAAAACCTGGTACCTCAGGCGTTGGGCCTGGCGGACTTCGTCGGCATGCCGGGCCCATGACACTTGCAGGGGAGCGCGCTCGACTTTGGGCGCTGAAAGCGACGCAACCAGGCTACCGGTATCAGGTCGGTGAAGTGACCCCCTGGGCATCGAGACCGGTGACAAGGCAAACGTCGGGTTGGGCAAATCTCTCATGTTGTACTCCTTTGTTGAACAACATGATGATTGCAGTCCGGCGTGACATCCTCATGGCATTTTGATGTCAATCCCGTGACAAATGACGTGCCGACTCAAGGCACCGGGGTGAGTTTGGCCACCGACAGCGCCAGCCACTTGACGCCGTGACGCGGAAAGTTGATTTGTGCACGCGCATCGTCGCCCTTGCCTTCTTGGGACAACACCGTGCCTTCACCAAATTTGGCGTGAAATACTTTTTGTCCAGTGCGCAGGCTGTTGCCAGCCTCGGCCTTGGGCTGAGGCACAGCTTTCGGCAAGGGTGCCGAAAAGCGCGAGTAATCCGTGCCACCCGAAAACATGGTGTCGGCAAAGCTGTCTGTCCTGCCAAACCCAGGGTTCTTGGGCGTGATCCATTTCAGCGCCTCTTCAGGCAACTCTTCAAGGAAGCGGCTACGCAGGTTGTAGCGCGTCTGGCCGTGCAGCAGGCGGGTTTGCGAGTGGCTCAGGTAGAGGCGCTTGCGCGCACGGGTGATGGCGACATACATCAGGCGGCGTTCTTCTTCCAGACCATCCCGGTCGTTCATTGAGTTTTCATGCGGGAACAGACCCTCTTCAATGCCGGTGATGAAGACGCAATCAAACTCCAGGCCCTTGCTGGCGTGGACGGTCATGAGCTGGATGGCATCCTGGCCAGCCTGCGCCTGGTTGTCACCGGCTTCCAACGCGGCATGTGTGAGAAAAGCTGCGAGTGGCGACAGGGTTTCGCCGGTTTCCAAATCGGGCGCCGGAATGTCCAGAACCGGCTGGTTCATGTCAAGCCCCTGGGACGCGGGCGACTGTGTCAGCGGCTGGCCCAGTTCATCGACAGGCAAGGCCACAGCATCCCGGCCAAAACCTTCGATCGAGACAAAACTCTCGGCCGCGTTGACCAGTTCTTCCAGATTTTCCACCCGGTCCGCACCCTCGCGATCGGCCTTGTAGTGCTCGATGAGACCGCTGTGATCGAGCGTGAGTTCAATCGTTTCGCGCAGGCTCAGACCCTGGGTCTGCTCGCGCAACACGTCAATGCCTGCCAAAAAGGCGCCGATGTTGGTGCCCGCTTTGCCACTGAGACCACTCACTGCATCGCTGAGCGAGCAACCACTGGCGCGCGCTGCATCCTGCAACTGCTCGAGGCTGCGCATGCCGATGCCGCGCGGTGGAAAATTGACAGCGCGCAAAAAACTGGTGTCGTCACGCGGATTCTCCAGCAGGCGCAGGTAAGCCAGTGCGTTTTTGATTTCAGCGCGTTCGAAAAAGCGCAAGCCGCCGTAGACCTTGTAGGGCATGCCCGCATTAAAGAGCGCAGTTTCGATCACGCGGCTCTGCGCGTTGGAGCGGTACAACACGGCAATTTCTTTGCGTTCGTATCCTTCACGCACCAGTTGCTTCATCTCGTCGACCATCCACTTGGCTTCGGCAAAGTCGCTTGGGGCTTCAAACACCCGAACCGGCTCACCGGGCCCCTGCGCGGTTCGCAGGTTTTTGCCCAAGCGTTTGCTGTTGTGGCCAATCAGCGCATTGGCGGAGTCTAGGATGTTGCTGCCGCTGCGGTAGTTTTCCTCCAGCTTGATCTGGTGCCTGACGCCGAATTCGCGCACAAAATCGGCCATGTTGCCGACGCGTGCGCCGCGAAAGGCGTAGATGCTCTGGTCATCGTCACCTACGGCAAGGACGCAGCCGGTGGGCTGAAATGCGCCGTCAACCGTGCTGTGGGCACCGGTGCCGGCCAGCATCTTGATCCAGGCATATTGCAGTTTGTTGGTGTCCTGAAACTCGTCGATCAGAATGTGCCTGAAGCGACGCTGGTAATGCTCGCGAACCGGATCATTGTCTCGCAGCAGCTCGTAGGAGCGCAACATCAACTCGCCAAAATCCACCACCCCTTCCCGCTGGCACTGTTCTTCATACAGCTGGTAGATCTCGGCCTTCTTGCGGGTTTCATCGTCACGCGCTTCCACCATGTTGGGGCGCAGACCGTCTTCCTTGCAGCCCCCGATGAACCATTGCATCTGTTTAGGCGGGAAACGTTCGTCGTCAATGCCAAACTGCTTGTAGAGGCGCTTGATGCTTGACAACTGATCTTGCGTGTCCAGAATCTGGAAGCTCTGTGGCAAATTGGCCAGCTTGTAATGGGCGCGCAAAAATCGGTTGCAAAGTCCGTGAAACGTGCCAATCCACATGCCGCGCACATTGAGTGGCAACATGCTGGAAAGTCGCGTCATCATCTCCTTGGCGGCCTTGTTGGTGAACGTCACCGCCAGAATGCCGCCCGGTGACACCTGGCCGGTTTGTAGCAACCAGGCAATGCGCGTGGTCAGCACCCGGGTCTTGCCGGAGCCCGCCCCAGCCAGAATCAGCGCATGTTCGGCCGGCAGCGTGACAGCTGCCAGCTGCTCGGGGTTCAGGTTGTTCAGCAGATTGGCATCTGCAGTACTGGATGGTATTGGGCTTGAAAACATGGGGGCATTGTAGAAAGTCACCCGACTTGGTTAGAATCAAGCACCGGGCCCAAGCAATTGTGGCCCGGTATTTTTTTGCCGGGTCCATTCCAAGTGCTCTCTTTCAACCCGACGGTTTCCCTCAAGATCCGTCACGCAAGGAGCCTGACCATGGAAATTTTTGACTACGACAACATTCTGCTGCTTCCCCGCAAATGCCGGGTGGAAAGCCGATCTGAGTGCGACGCCAGCGTGCAATTGGGGCCGCGAAGTTTTCGCATCCCGGTGGTACCCGCCAACATGAAAACCGTGGTGAGCGAGGACATTTGTATCTGGCTGGCTCAAAACAACTACTTTTATGTGATGCACAGGTTCGACCTGGACAACGTGCAATTCGTCAAATCCATGAAGGCGCGTGGCCTCTACGCCTCCATTTCCTTGGGTGTCAAGCAAGCTGACTATGACACGGTCGACCAACTGGTGGCATTGGGCCTGACGCCGGAATACATCACCATCGACATCGCCCACGGCCATGCCGACACCGTGAAAAACATGATCGGCTACCTGCGCGAAAAGATCCCGGGCACCTTCATCATTGCCGGTAACGTGGCCACGCCGGAGGCCGTCATTGACCTGGAAAACTGGGGCGCTGACGCGACCAAGGTCGGCATTGGCCCGGGCAAGGTCTGCATCACCCGGCTCAAGACCGGCTTTGGCACTGGCGGTTGGCAACTGAGTGCGGTGAAATGGTGTGCCCGCGTGGCCACCAAACCCATCATCGCCGACGGTGGCATCCGCGACCACGGCGACATTGCCAAAAGCATCCGTTTTGGCGCCACCTTGGTCATGATCGGCTCGCTGTTTGCCGGCCACGAGGAAAGCCCGGGCCAGACGGTCGAAGTGGACGGCAAGCTGTTCAAGGAATACTACGGCTCGGCCAGCGATTTCAACAAGGGTGAATACAAACACGTTGAAGGCAAGCGCATCCTGGAACCCATCAAGGGCAAGCTGGCCAATACCTTGATTGAAATGGAGCAGGACGTACAGAGCTCGATCAGTTATTCAGGCGGAAAGAAACTGATGGACATCCGCAAGGTCAACTACGTGACCTTGGGCGGTGACAACGCGGGTGAACATTTGCTGATGTGACACTGACAAGGCGCAGGCACGGATGGGCCGAGCCGCCGCCAACTCAACAGACTGAGCAGATTGCCACGCGGGTCAGCTGAGAGGACCAAATACATCCTCCTTGGCCGACTTGCTGATGGCGACAATCGCAGGATGGGTCAGGCGTCGCTCGGTCGTGATGGCAAAGACTTGTTCCATCACCGAGTCGATGCGACCGATTTCAACAACGTCATACTGGTCACACACCTGCGCGGTAATCGCGGTGGGTGCCGCAAAAAAACCCGCCCCCGCCTGACCAAAAACCTTCATCAGGGCACTGTCATCGAACTCGCCAACAATGCGTGGGCGCAGGCCATTGGCTTCAAACCACTGCAAGAGTTTGGGTCGAATGGCGGCGTCCTCGCCCGGAAGCAAAAATGGCTGGTTGTTGAGCGCCATCGGAAAGCCACCTTTCAAGTTTTCTGCAAGACTGCTTGATCCGAACACTGTCAGACTGCTCTCCCCCAGCAGATGGCTGAAACCACGAACATTCAGATTGCCGGGCATCGGACGATCAGCAATGATCATGTCCAGCCGATGAATGGCCAACTCGGCCAATAATGAAGCCAGACGTCCCTCTCGGCAAACCAGTCGCACAGGTTCAGCCTGACTGAGCGCGGGCTCTACCAATCGATAGGCAACCGATTTGGTCACTGAATCTGCAATTCCCACCCGCAACGGCAAGGTCTTGACGGCGTCCTGATCATGCAATATGTTGATGATTTCGTCGCCCAGGGAAAAAATTTCTTCCGCGTAACTCAAAATTCGCCGTCCCGCATCGGTCAGCTCAAGATTGCGTCCGGAGCGGCGAAATAACTCAGCGCCGAGCTTGGACTCAAACTCACTCAGTTGGCCACTGATGGACTGCGGCGCCAAAAAAAGTTGCTCAGAAGCACGTGCAATGCTCCCGGTCTTGGCAACCATCCAGAAATACCGCAGGTGCTTGAAGTTCAAGGTCGTCATGCTGCTTCACCTCCAAAGAGTCAGGAGCGGATCAAGTTCAATTTTTCCGAAAACTTGATACATCGATTTTTACGATGTATTAGAAAATTTTATTCGACTTGTTAGATATAACGATGGTCCTTAGGATTCTTGCAAGCGTTTTGACAATTTCAAGAAGGAGAATCATCATGAAAAACGTCCTGATCCCGGTCAATGGGTCTCCATGCTCTCTGAGCGGAGTCAATCTGGTGATTTCAAAACGCGCCCGTTATGCCAAGCCAGAGGAGCTTGAAATCCATCTGGTCAACGTTCAGCATCCTTTTTCACATGACGTAGGCCGCTTTGTCGACCATGACCAAATGCTGGCTTTTCATCGGGAAGAAGGCGAGAAATGCATGCGTCCCGCATGCGAACTGCTCGATGCTGCCGGTGCCAAGTACACCTGCCATTACATGGTTGGCAATGTTGCTGAAGCCGTCACCCAACTGGCGAATGAGCTGTCGTGCGACCAGATCGTCATGGGCACCCACGGTCACAGCGCCATCGGTGAATTATTGACGGGTTCCAATACTCTGAAGATCGTCCAACTCTCAAAAATTCCTGTCACGCTTGTCAAATAAAAATATTTCCAATCTCAAGGAGAGTGTCATGCATGACAAGGAAGCCCATGGCAAGCCGATTGAAGAACTGATCAATGATTTTGAAACACACATCGATCATGGCCTGACACAGTCAGAGGCGCGGGCCCGGCTTGCGCGTTTGGGGGCGAACGAATTGACAGAGCGACCCCGACCAGGTTTTTGGGCCCTGTTGTGGGATCAGTTTAAAAATTTTCTGGTCATCATCCTGATCGTGGCGGCCGTGGTGTCGCTGGCACTTGGCGAATATGTTGATTCCTTTGCCATCATGTTCATTGTGGTGCTCAACTCGGTGGTCGGTGTCATTCAGGAGTCGAAGGCAGAGCAGGCGCTAGCCGCGTTGCAGAAGATGGCGGCACCCCAGGCACAAGTCATCCGGGATGGCCAGCAAGTGACGATTCCCGGACGTGAGATCGTGGCTGGAGACATCGTCATGCTGGAAGCTGGCAACTTTGTTCCAGCCGACTTGCGTCTGGTCGAAAGTGTCAATCTGAAAATCGAGGAGGCATCGCTGACCGGCGAATCGCAGCCTGTGGAAAAGACGGCCAGTGTGGTGCTGGACAAGGAAATACCGCTGGGTGACAGGCGGAACACCGCCTTCATGGGCACCTTGATCACTTATGGTCGCGGCAAAGGGATCGTGACCGGCACTGGAATGAACACACAAATTGGCCTGATTGCCGAAATGATCCAATCATTCGAAGCGGAAGACACCCCGCTACAGAAAAAACTGGAGCACCTTGGCAAAGTTTTGGGCCTTGCTTGCCTGGCCATTTGCGCATTAGTGTTCATCTACGGTCTTTTCCGTGATACCCACCTTGTCGCAGCATTGAACAGCGGCTTTTTTACCTACCTTCAGACCGAAAAAAAAGACATCGTCCAATTGTTCATGACCGCGGTCAGCCTGGCCATTGCGGCAGTACCGGAAGGCCTGCCCGCCATCGTCACGATCTGCCTGGCCCTCGGCATGCAACGCATGATCAAACACAATGCGCTGATCCGAAAACTGCCGGCGGTTGAAACGCTGGGATGTGCGACCGTCATTTGCACAGACAAGACTGGCACCCTGACTCAAAACCAGATGACCGTGGTGCAGGCGTGGGCTGGCGACAGGCGCTTTCACGTCACAGGCGAGGGATACAACCCCAGCGGCGAATTTTTCGAAGGCACCAAGCCATTCATTCCGCACACAGACCCTGACGCAACGCTTTTATTGCACGGCGCATTGGTGTGTAACGATGCCAAGTTGCACGAAAAGTACGATGAAGACGGCAAGACTTCCTGGCAGATCATCGGTGACCCCACCGAAGGCGCGATGGTGGTGGCGGCCGCAAAGGGAGGTTATCGCTGCGACGAGTTGGCACAGTCGCTGCCTCGCATCCAGGAAATTCCCTTTGATTCGGATCGGAAGCGCATGTCCACCATTCACCGTGTTGACGGTGCGCTGGTTCAAGCGATGTGTGCCGGTCTCGGGTCGCCGCCGCTGATTGCGTTTGTCAAAGGAGCGCCTGATGTCGTGCTGGATCTGTGCAAGCAAAAATTGATGTCCGGCAAAACATTGGCCATGACAGACGAAATGCGTAAGGAAATCCTCGATCAAAACCATGACATGGCCGGCAAGGCTTTGCGTGTGTTGGCGGTGGCTTGTCGTCCGATGCAGGAGTTGCCATCCAGCATGACGCCAGCCCATGTTGAACAGGATCTTATCTTCGTTGGTCTGCTGGGAATGATTGACCCACCGCGGCCCGAAGTCATTGAGGCACTTAAAGTGGCCCGCGGCGCCGGACTAAAGAGTGTGATGGTGACTGGCGATTACAAGGACACTGCCGAGGCCATTGCCCGCGACATCGGACTGCTGACGCCAACCGGTCTGGTGCTGACTGGCGCCGAAATCGAGCAACTGAGCGACACCCAATTGGCAGACAAGGTCAATCGGATTGACGTGTGCTGTCGGGTTTCGCCGCAACACAAGACGCGTATCGTTGATGCCCTGAAGGCACGCGGGCACGTTGTTGCCATGACAGGTGACGGGGTCAACGATGCGCCAGCACTGAAGCGGGCGAATATTGGTGTGGCCATGGGCATTGTTGGCTCAGATGTGGCCAAACAGACGGCAGACATGATTCTGACGGATGACAATTTCGCCAGCATCGTGTCGGCCATAGAACAGGGGCGGATTATTTATTCCAACATCCGCAAGTTTGTGTACTTCCTTCTGGCGTGCAATATCGGCGAAATTCTGATCATCTTTGGCGCCATGATGGTTGGCCTGCCGATTCCATTGCGCCCGGTGCAGTTGCTCTGGCTCAACCTGGTCAGCGACGGAGCTCCCGCCCTGGCGCTGGGCATGGAAAAGGGAGACCCCGACATCATGAGCGCGCCGCCCAGATCGCCGCAGGAGCCAGTCATCAACCGGGAGATGGCCATTGGCATTGGTGTCATCGGTCTGGTTGATGCACTGGCGGTTCTTGCCATCTTTTACCTGGCGCTGCAACGCTACCCCGGCGAGTTGGCTGCGGCACAGACCATCGCATTTGTGACCCTGTGCGGATCTGAACTGCTTCGTGCATTCACCGCAAGGTCTGAACACCACAGCCTGTTTACCATCGGTGTGTTCTCGAATCGATGGATTGTCTGGGCAGTTGCCCTGTCGTTCCTGCTGGTTCTGATGGTGGTATACGTGCCGTTTCTACAACCGTTTTTTGATACCGTGCCGCTGACTGCCAGTGACTGGCTGTTCATGCTGCCGTTTTTCTTTGCTTCGCCAGTCGCCATGGAACTGCTCAAGGTCTATTTCCGCATGCGCAAACACGCGGGTGCAACTGATCAGCCAGTTGCATTGGCGACTTTAAAGTCAAAATGAGAAAAAAGTGCTGCTAGAATTCCGCCTCTTGTGTTGAATCGACTTCAACAACAAGCGGGAACTTAGCTCAGTTGGTAGAGCAGCGGACTCTTAATCCGTAGGTCGAGAGTTCGAATCTCTCAGTTCCCACCAGACACTCAATAGAAAAAAGCACTTGGACGAAAATCCAGGTGCTTTTTTCTTGCCTAATAGGGCGAACACACCGTTACGTCAGTGTTTGAAGACCACAAGTTCACCTGATTCCGAGAAGTTTTTTCGTTTCACTTTTTTCCAGTTCCTTGTCGCTCAATTTCATCTCGTGGCAATGACCATAAAATTGGTTGGAAAAATGATCACGAATTCGACATTAGACTTCCAAACATACGCAACGCAGGTGTAAGCTTGAATCGGTCTGAGTTGCCCTTTCCGAAAAATTGGAACAAAGAGGCTCAAAGTTGCCTTTATTCACAACGAGATGCTTAGCAATGAAACATCCACTCCTTGAAGGCTTGGCAGAAGACTATCCGTTCTATCTGGAGCAGCACTTTGATCATGTCTTAAAAAAGATCGATGTCCTATGGGACACGCCGCAAATCGATGACTACATTAGCGAATTGCTGATCGACAAACGTGGCGGGCGTAAGGGATTCCCTCCTGAAGCGACGAAGGAAATCGAAATACTTAGGGAATTCAGGATGCTCGAGACCTTCCGGGCGGCGGAGAGAAAGGACACTGCGATTCGGGAATTGGGCCAACGCGGAATTTTTCTAAAACAAGCTAATTTTTTGAGGGCGGTCGAAGACGGAGACCTGGAAACGGTCGATTTGTTTGTCCGAGCCAATTTCAATATCCATATTACCGATGAAAACGGCACCCCACCGCTGCTTATTGCCTTGAAAAAGGGGTACACCATCATCGCAAGAATTCTGTTAACTGCAGGTGCAGACGTCAATGACAAAGACAAAATCGGGCTGACACCACTCATGGTTGCTTGCGGCAAATCAACCGCGGGTTATCGGGAAATTGCAGAAACACTGATCAAAAAGGGAGCTCAGGTCAATGTTCGTGATGCCCTTGGCTTCACACCACTCTTGCTAGCGCTTTCCGGAGGTACGATTGAAATAGCAGAAATGCTGATCAACAAAGGGGCAGATATCACCGTACGGACCAGGAAAGGCGAAACTCCGTTGTCCTTGGCGGAGAAAGCTCAATGCCATGAAATAGTTGCACTCTTGTTAAGCAAGAGGAACACTCACCACACAGCTTCAGATTTGAAAATGAATTGACTCTAAGGAAGTTCTGCCTTCGACGCGTTTGGCCTACCTCCTAGGTTTTGACTGAATTTCAATGATCAATGCAGTCCGGAACCCACTTTGGGATGCAACTTCAAGAATGGAAAAAATGAAAGCATCGTCAGCATTCCCACCACAACAAATGCGGGTGAAAAGTCTCCTGCCTGAAGGTGCGTCGCATCACCTCCATGCCACCAGGATGCAGCGCTGACCAGCGCCGCGCCCAAAACCACACCAAAACTCACCGAAAGTTGCTGCCCCATGGAGGACAGGGTAGTTGCATGGCTCATGCGGGATTGGGGGATATCCGAAAAGCCCAAGGTGCTCAATGTGACCATGCACAGCGAGTTGACCAGGCCGCCCATCAGCATCATGCAGAACATGAGCAGATGCGAGGTTGACGGACTGAACTGGCTATAACTCATGTAAATCAGGCTGGTCATGACAGAAGCGCCAAGCAACAACGGGCGAAAGCCAAACCCTTGAATGGCCCGCTTGATGACAAACCGGGTGCCCAAGCTGCCAACCGCGGTTGCCACAGTGAGCAAACCCGATGCCAGTGGCGAAAGGCCAAAGCCCAACTGGAGCATGAGCGGCAACAAAAATGGCGAAGCACCAATGGCAATACGCAATGGCATTCCACCGACGAGATTCGTCTTGAAGGTTCTAAAACGCAAGATGCTTAAATCAATCAGGGGATTTTTCCTTCGGCGACCGTGCAGGTAGTACAGCATGAGCGCGAGCAACCCAATTCCAGCTACCAGCCAGGATACCCAGACCGGGGTCAAAGCCTTGCCGGCTGTTTCAAGTGCACCCAGCAATGCACTCAGACCCGAAGCCAAAAGTACAAACCCTTTGATGTCAAAGGGAACCGGCACCGTCACCTTTTCTTTTTCCTCAACAAATGCCAGTGCCAGAAAAACGGCCAACAAGCCAAAAGGAATATTGACGAAAAAAATCCAGCGCCATGAAGTCACCGTGACGATCGCGCCACCAAACAGGGGGCCAACCATGCGACCAAGCACGGGGGGAACCGTGAACCACACCATGGCCGAAATCATTTGTGACTGCGACACGGACTGAAGCAGGATCAATCGCCCTACCGGAACCATCATGGCCCCGCCTAGACCCTGGATGACACGGAATAACACCAATTCTGCCAATGAATTGGCGGCGCCGCACAAGGCTGAGCCAAGCGAGAAAAATCCGATGGCCAAACAAAATACCCGCCTGGCGCCGAGGCGTTCGGCAAGCCAGCCGCTGATGGGAAGGAACACTGCCAAGCTCAACAAATAGCAGGTGATCGCCAGGTTCAGATGCAGGGGTGGTACGTTCAGAGACGCCGCAATGCTGGGCAAAGCAGTTGCCATCACCGAGGTGTCGAGATTTTGCAAAAAAAGCGGGCTGGCCACAATGATTGGCACCAGTCTGTCGCGATTCAGCATGCGAATGTTCGGGAAATTTGGAAATGGCACATGGATCAATCTCTCAAAAAGCTGTTTTCGATGCAGTTGCAGCGTTCTTCAGTCGCTCGTTCTGAGGGAACATCACGCGTCGAGCCTCGTCGTCCATCTCGACTTTGAAGTGGTGCCTGCCCTTCAACGCAATGGCGCGCTGCGCAGCGGGACGAGCATTCACAGCATCAAGCAGGCGCTTCACGTGGGGCAACTGCTCCCAAACCTGATCACCGAGTGGAATATGCAGGAACTGCGCCCAGCCCCATACGGCCATGTCAAGCAGCGTGTAACGCTCGCCCGCCATCCAGTTTCGATCCTGCAGGTGATTGTTCAGAATCCTCCAGTGCCGCCAGGCTTCAAAGTCATATCGGTTGATCGCATAGGGAACCGGCTCTGGGGTATGGCGCTTGAAGTGCGTGCACTGACCGGTAAAGGGGCCGATGCCTGAAGCAACGAACATCAGCCAGGAATACATCTGCCCACGCTCCTGAAGGGACGGCAGGAACTGGCCGGTTTTCTCCGCCAGGTACAACAAAATAGCGTTGCTGTCGAATACCGTAGTGTCGCCATCCACGATCACCGGGACCTTGGCATTTGGGTTCAAAGCCGTAAAGGCGAGCGCATGCTGTTCACCCTTGCGCGTATCTATCGGCATGGCCTCGTAGGGCAGGCCAGCCTCCTCGAGAAACAACGCCACCTTCATCGGATTGGGTGCCAGACAGTAGTAGAACTTAAGCATGTTGAAGCCTTGGTGTAATTGGCGTCTGAGAGCTAGCCATCGCGACATCGATTTCGGACCGGTGGGCACCGCCAAGTTGTATGGCCAAAAGGTGACCCAAAGCAGGATCGAGAAGCGCCATGTAATGGTACAGTAAGCCGGCTAAAAAGGGCGCACATGCGCCCAACTCGGGATATTCAATCAAACAGGAGGAAGTCATGGGTACAGCTCCCAAAAAACTGTTGGCAGTCGGTGCAACCGGCAGCATTGGCGAACACGTGGTCGCGGTGGCTTTGGCAGAAGGTTATGAAGTACGTGTGCTGGTGCGCAACGCACGCCAGGCCAGTCAATTCCCGGCCGGGGTGGAAGTGGCCGTAGGTGACTTGACACGCGCCGAAACGCTGACCGAGGCCGTCGCGGGTATCGATTCCGTTGTCTTCACCCATGGTTCAAACGGCATGCCTCCGGGCCCCGAAGCTGTGGACTATGGCGCCGTGCGCAACGTGCTTACCGCTCTGGGGCACAACAAGGTCCGTATCGCGCTGATGACAACCATCGGATCGACCGACCGCAAGGGTGCGCACGACTGGAAGCGGCGCGGGGAACGGCTGGTTCGCGCAAGCGGTCATCCCTACACGATCGTGCGCCCGAGCTGGTTCGACTACAACGCGCCCGACCAGCATCGGCTGGTCATGCTGCAAGGTGACACACGCCTGACCGGCACCCCGCGCGATGGCCAGATCGCAAGACGTCAACTGGCCGAGGTTCTGGTGCGCAGCCTGCGCTCAAACGCCGCACTTCGCAAGACATTCGAATTGAATTCCGAAACCGGCCCGGCGCAAAAGGATTTTGATCCGCTTTTCGCGGCATTGGACGCGGACACACCTGGCGCCATAGACGGAGCGCACGATAAAGCAAACATGCCGCTGGACAAGGAACCGCTCAAAATGCAACAAGAACTGCAAGCTGTTCAGGCGCGGGCGAATGCCGCATCTTGACCGCCATATCTCGAACTTTCTTCAATCTCAGTCCTAACTTTACCAACCCGCTTAAAAGGAGCGTTGAATGAACCGCGATGTACTCGTCGTCATAGGAGCAGGAGGCCTGGGCCTCGCAATCGCACGCCGCCAGGGTCCAGGCAAATCCATTTTGCTTGCCGACTTCAACGAGAAAGCGCTGCAAATCGGTGCCCAGTCACTGGAACATGCAGGCCACCAAGTGACGACACAAATCGTCGATGTGGCATCTCGTGCATCAGTCCATGCGCTGGCCCAAAAAGCCCAGAGCATGGGTCCTGTGATGCAACTGGCCCAAGCCGCTGGCGTATCGCCGACACAGGCGCCGCCCGACGTCGTTCTGGCCGTTGACCTGCTCGGAACAGCTCTTGTCCTGGAAGAATTCGGTCGTGTGATCGCGCCTGGCGGTGCTGGCGTCCACATCTCCAGCATGGCCGGACATCGGGGTAACCCTCTGGATCCCGCACACGCTGAAGCGCTGGCGCAAACTCCCACGGACGACCTGCTGAAGCTGCCATTCCTGGACGCCGAGCATGTTCCCAACTCCACGGTCGCCTACGAAATTTCAAAACGCGCCAACGCATTACGCGTCCAATCTGCCAGCGTGCTTTGGGGTGACCGGGGCGCTCGCCTCAACTCGATCAGCCCGGGCATCATCCTGACCGCCCTGGCACGTGATGAGCTGGCTGGACCGCGCAAGCCAATCTTCGAGTCCATGATCAACGCCTGCGCGGCCGGTCGCGTGGGAACTGCAGACGAGGTTGCCGCTGTGACTGCGTTCCTGCTCGGCCCCGAGGCTGGTTTCATCACCGGCAGCGATTTGTTGATGGACGGCGGCGTGATCGCTGCTCTGCGCAGCGGCCGCTGGTCAGTCAAACGCTGAACAAACGCACCACGCGGCCTCGCTGGCCGCATGGTGCATTCGTGATCAGAGACCATTTACTCCTGCTCTGATCACGACTTCCCTTGCAGCACCCCGTCGCCTTGGGGATTCGGGTAGCTCACTTGGATGACTTCGATCTCCTCCACCCGGTCCGGCATGACCAGCTTGAGCACATCACCCTCTTCGGCCTTGAGCAACGTGCGCGCAATCGGTGAAATCCAGCTGACCTCCCCCTGCACGCTATTGGCCTCATCAATGCCTTTGATGGTCACGGTACGCACTTCACCCTGGGTGTCGGCATAGGTGACGGTGGCACCAAAAAATATCCGGGTGTTGCCAAAGTGCAGCGCCGGATCGGCGACTTCGGCAATTTCCAGGCGCTGGATCAAAAACCGGATGCGCCGGTCAATTTCACGCAGACGTTTTTTTCCATAGTGGTAGTCGGCATTTTCCGACCGGTCACCGTTGCTGGCCGCCCAGTGCACCGCCTCCACCATCTTGGGGCGAGTCACGTCAATCAGCTCCTTGAGCTCCTGGCGTAGGGCGGCAAACCCCTGGGGCGTGATGTAGTTTTTACCCCCCGCAGGCAGCGGTGGCAGCCGCGGGTCATCGTCGTCTTCAAGTGGGTCTGATTCTTTGGTAAACGCTTTGCTCATGCCATCTATTGTGGCTGTACCCTGAAAAACGATGCAAAACGCGGCAAACCCTGTGGCGTTCGGCCACGGTAACGGTAGGTCACGATGGCACCGACCGGCGGCGGATCAGCGCGTTGGGCATCACTGAACCCGGTGCCCAAAGCAAACTGCCGTCCATCCGGCAAGCCCAGCAGCAAGGCGCCCATGCGCCCGGCGTGACGACCCTTGCCGGGCAGATGGGCCAGCACGCGCCCTTCCTCATCAGGCATGGGTTTGAGCTTGAACAAGGCATCACTGCGCCCGGGAGCCCACACGGCATTGGCGCGGTGCAGCACCAATCCTTCGCCCCCATCCTTCACCGTCTGTTTCAGCAAGGACTGGACACTGGCAGCGTCACGCAGGTGGGTTTGGTTCACGGCTTGCAGCCAGGGCTCATTCAGCTCCGCCAGCAAGGTGTTGATGCGCTGGGAGCGCTCGGCGAAAGAGCCCGCGGCGCCGGGCAGGTCGAAAATCATGTACTTCAGCTGGCGCCACTCCGCGTCCACCGGCAGCTTTTTGCGCACTGTCCCCGAGAGTTCGTCAAAACGGCCACGGCCCAGCCACAATTCGCCGTCCAGCGGCGTCTTGGGCAAGCCGGCCACAAACCAGTCCGGTGCCGAAATCGGCAGGCCGCTGCGAAAACGCAGGCTCTGGCCGTCCCAGAAGGCACGCGCACCGTCGAGTTTTTCACTCACCAAAAAAAGTTTGGGATCCAGGCCAGAGGGCCAGAGTCTGGCATGCATGAGTGCAGGTTGTGTTTCCGCCTTGACAGCAAGCTGCGGCGCTTGTGTGTCAGTGCTCGTCGCGGCGGCCCAGGCACTTGGTGCCCAGACACTTCCCAGCAACATACACACAGGCGTCAGACGCCAGGAATATTGGCTTCTTTTCATCGTTTTACTCCCTTGACCCGGCTCACGCCGGGTTTGTCAGACTGAAGTCTGACCTACAACAAACAAAACCTCACTGACAAAAAAATCATGCCACCAAGCGTGATGACTTGGGCACATGCGCCATCAAGAATTCCATTTGATCCGCCAGGATGCGACGGTTGCGCAAAATGAAGTCTTCCCACAGGCTGGGCACATAAGGCGTATAGAGCAAGGGCATGTGCGCCTGCTCGGGTGTGCGATGACTCTTGCGGTGGTTGCAGGGGCGGCAGGCCGTGACCACGTTCATCCAGCTGTCGACACCTTTCTGCGCGAAGGGAATGATGTGCTCGCGCGTCAAGTCATGCTCGTCAAAATGGTCGCCGCAGTAGGCGCAAAGGTTGCGGTCGCGAGCAAACAATTTGCTGTTGGTTAGGCCCGGTTTGAGTTCAAACGGGTTGATGCCGGGAACACCCTTCGTGCCGATGATGCTCGACACCGCAATAATGGATTGCTGGCCGGTCAGCGCGTTGTGTCCACCATGAAAAACCGCCACCTGTCGGCCCATTTCCCAGCGCACCTCCTCGGCGGCGTAATGGATCACCGCTTGTTCCAAAGAAATCCACGACTGGGGCAACCCCTGGGCTGACAGCTTCAAG
>JBEGLK010000001.1:0-40809 GCA_041183605.1 Pseudomonadota bacterium | reverse complement strand
CTCATGCCCAGGCCGTGGCGACCACCGATGCGGTTGGCTTCCAGGAACAGGCTGACCAGGTCGGGGTATTCGACGCCGTTGAGGGCGACCGGGCGGCCTTCTTCAAAACGCACCGTCACCTCTTCCGCCTTGACCACGCAGTCGTCACGCCAGAACGGCACACCCATGATCGGGTTGACGATCTTCATGCCGCAGCTCAGGCTTTCCAGGTCCTTGGCCTCGTGTGTGGCGCCAAGCATGTTGGAGTCGGTCGAGTAGGCCTTTTCGGCGCTCATCTTGTAGCCAAAGCCGTGCGCTGTCATAAACGCCGACATTTCTGCGCGGCCGCCGAGCTCGTCAATAAACGCCTGGTCGAGCCATGGTTTGTAGATTTTGAGTGAGGGGTTGGTCAGCAGGCCATAGCGGTAAAACCGCTCGATGTCATTGCCCTTGAAGGTGCTGCCGTCACCCCAGATGTTGACGTCGTCCTCTTTCATCGCGGCCACCAGCATGGTGCCGGTGACGGCGCGGCCAATCGGTGTGGTGTTGAAGTAGGTCACGCCAGCGGTGGAGATATGAAAGGCTCCACTCTGCAGTGCCGCCAAGCCTTCGGCGGCGAGCTGGCTGCGGCAATCGATCAGGCGGGCCTTTTCAGCGCCATATTCCATGGCCTTGCGCGGGATTTCGTCGTAATCACTCTCGTCGGGCTGGCCCAGATTAGCCGTGTAGGCATAGGGCAGGGCGCCCTTGAGCTTCATCCAGTGCAGTGCGGCGCTGGTGTCGAGGCCGCCCGAGAAGGCAATGCCGACCTTTTGGCCAGCAGGTATGTTTTGCAGAATGGTGGCGCTCATGGGATCAACCGAAGTGACAGATGTAGTGGTAGGGCTCGGTCACGCGGATGTCGAACTTGGCGTTGCCGGGGATGCTGAAACGTTCACCCGCGCCTGACTTGAGCCATGCGTCGGTACCTGCCAGCCGGTATTCGCAGCTACCAGCCACACATTCCATGATTTCGGGCGCGCCGGTGTTGAAGGTCAGGGTGGCCGGCAAGATCACGCCGACCGATTTTTTGGTGCCATCGGGAAAAGTGATGCCGTGGCTGATGCACTTGCCGTCAAAATAAACGCTGGCTTGGGTGGTGACGGACACGCCGTCAATGTGTGTGGTAGTCATGATGATGCTTAGGTACAGAAAAGGGCTCAGGCGATCCCGAAAAACGCGATTTTAGGTTATGCCTAAAGCGACGGTGCCGAGGCGTGGGCGGCGAACTTTTCCGCATCGAAACCAACCGTAATGCGCTGGTCGGGCCAGACCACCACCGGACGCTTGATCACGCTGTACTGGACCTGCATCAAGGCCGCGGCGGAAGCGGCGTCAACCACGGCCAGTTGGGTGGCTTGGTCCAGTTTGCGCCAGGTTGTGCCCTTGCGGTTCAGCAGCAATTCCCAGCCAGCGGCAGCCATCCAGACCGGGAGCTGGTCAGCCGGAACACCTTGCTTTTTGAAGTCATGAAACTGGTGTGCCAGGCCGTGGTCGGTGAGCCAGGTGCGCGCTTTTTTGACAGTGTCGCAATTTGGAATGCCGTAGACAGTGAGAGTCGATGTATTCATGGCCTCTATCATGCCATCACCGGCGTTGAATACCGGGGTGTTTCCCCGGTGCCTTTTGTCTGGTGGACAATTCGGGGCATGACGACATCCACGCTCCACACCCTTCAAGACTGGCTCGACTACTGCGAACGCCTGCATCCCACCACCATCGACCTGGGTCTGGACCGGGTTCAGACCGTGGCCCGGCGCATGGGCATTGCTTTTGACTGCCCGGTGATCACCGTGGCCGGTACCAATGGCAAGGGCTCGACCTGCGCCATGCTGGAGTCCATTTTGATGCAGGCGGGCTACCGTACCGGGGTCTACACCTCACCACATCTGGTGCACTTTGAAGAGCGTTTGCGCCTGAACGGCGAGGCAGTCAAGGCACCTGAACTGGTGGCCGCCTTTGCCCGGGTGGAAAACGCCCGGGTTCAGGACCGGGATGAGATCTCGCTGACTTATTTTGAATTTTCGACGCTGGCCATTCTGGACGTGATGCGCCACAGCGGCCTTGACGTGGTGATTCTTGAGGTGGGCTTGGGCGGCCGGCTGGATGCGGTCAATATCATCGACCCTGACTGCGCCATCATCACCAGCATTGACCTCGACCACACCGCGTTGCTGGGCGACAGCCGGGAGGCCATCGGTTACGAGAAGGCGGGCATCATGCGCACCGGCAAACCGGTGGTGGTGAGTGATCCCTTGCCGCCACAAAGCGTGCTGGACCGGGCGCTGGAAGTCGGCGCCGACCTGTGGCGGGTGGGTGTGGATTTCAACGTGTCTGGCGACAAGCAGCAGTGGGGCTGGGCCGGGCGCGGGCGGCGCTACAGCGGCATGGCTTATCCTGCGCTGCGTGGCGCTAACCAGCTGGTCAATTCGGCGGGTGTGTTGGCTGCGTTGACGGCCTTGCGCGAGCGTTTGCCGATCACCGCACAGGCCGTGCGCAATGGCTTTGCCTTTGTTGATTTGCCCGGGCGCTTCCAGATTGTGCCGGGCCAGCCCAATCTGGTGCTGGATGTGGCGCACAACCCGCATGCGGCGGCAGCGCTGGCTGCCAACCTGGATGCCATGGGGTTTTTCCCGACCACCCACGCGGTGTTTGGTGCCATGGCAGACAAGGACATCGACGCGGTGCTGGCGCGGCTCAATCCACTGGTGGACAAGTGGTATTTCACCAATTTGCCAACCGAGCGGGCTGCTCATGCGTCTGACCTGATGGCGCGATGGGCCATGCTGAACAAGCGCAAGGACTGTTCTGCCGAGATCTATGTTGACCCTGAGTCTGCACTGCAGGCGGCTCTCTCGCAGGCAGACCCCGCTGATAGAATTGTTGTTTTCGGATCGTTCCTGACTGTGGGCGGCGTGCTCAAAGACGGCGTGCCCCAATTGCAGGCCAAGCATTTGCCTCATTCCTGATTCAATCAATCTCATCGGCATGGACTTTTTCAAGTTTCGCAAAAAAAGCGATCCCACCCCGAGCACGTCGGTTCAGACTGAAAGTGTGGAGAGCATGCGTCAGCGCGCCAAGCACAGACTGCTGGGTGCCACGGTGTTGGTGTTGATTGGCGTGATTGGTTTCCCCTTGTTGTTTGACAAGCAGCCGAGACCGATTGCGGTGGACACACCGATCGATATTCCCGATAAAAACAAGGTCTTGCCTCTGGCTTTGCCTGCGCCGCCGGCTTCCAGCGCGGTTGTGGCGGCCGTAACGCCGGCGCCCGCGGCTTCAGCTGTGGCCATGGCGCCCTCAGCGCCTGCAGCGCCCGCTTCAGCGCGCCCGTCGGTGGTCATTACCGAAACAGCCGAACCACCCGTCAAGGCGGCGGCCAAGCCACTCAAGCCCGAGCCTGCGGTAACGCCGCCTGCACCGGCAAAAACAACTGAGGCCGACAAGGTCAAGGCTCTGCTGGACGGCAAGCAGACTGAAGAGCAGCCGGCTGCAGCAGCAGGGCGTTTTGTGGTGCAAGTGGGTGCATTTGCCGATGCCACCCGGGCCCGCGAAGTGCGCCAGAAATTGGAGCATGCCGGTCTCAAAACCTACACCCATGTGGCCGACACCAAGGACGGCAAACGTATTCGTGTGCGGGTCGGTCCTTTTGCTTCCAAGGCAGAGGCCGAAAAAGCGGCAGATAAGGTCAAAAAGCTGCATCTGCCTGCAGCTTTGTTGACCTTGTGATGTGTCTCTGCTGACCATGCCTGTGCTGGACTGGGTTTTTGCTGCGGTATTGCTGGCATCCGTGCTGGTGGGGGCGTGGCGTGGGCTGGTTTTTGAGGTGTTGTCCTTGTTGAGCTGGATTGCGGCCTTTGTGCTGGCGCAGTGGCTGGCTTTGGATGTGGCGCGTTATTTGCCGATGAGTGGTGCCAGCGAAATGGTGCGTTATGGTGCCGGTTTTCTTCTGGTTTTCATCGCGGTGGCCATGTTTGGTGGTTTGCTGGCCGCGCTGCTGAAAAAACTGATGGCGAGCGTGGGCCTGCGGCCGGTGGATCGGGTGCTGGGGTCGGCTTTTGGTGCGATCCGGGGTGTCTTGCTGTTGCTGCTGGCCACCCTGCTGGCAGCCATGACACCTTTTAAATCCAGTGCCGCATGGCAGGAATCCCGGGGTGTGGCAATATCTTTGTCGGTGTTGCACGGCATCCAACCCAGCTTGCCGCGCGAGTTGGTGAAGTATTTGCCTGCTTGAACAAGTCGTTGAAAAGATTGGAAAATTATGTGTGGAATTGTTGGCGTCGTCAGTAACGCGCCGGTTAATCAGCTTATTTATGATGCATTGTTGTTGCTGCAGCACCGCGGCCAGGACGCTGCGGGTATCGTGACGCAGCAGGAACGCAAATTTTTCATGCACAAGGCCAAGGGCATGGTGCGAGATGTCTTCCGTACCCGCAACATGCGCTCGCTGCCGGGCAATTGCGGCCTTGGCCAGGTGCGTTATCCCACCGCAGGCAATGCCTTCAGCGAAGAAGAAGCGCAGCCCTTTTATGTCAATGCGCCTTTTGGCATTGTGCTGGTGCACAACGGCAACCTGACCAATGCCCACGCCTTGAAGGCCGAGCTATTCAGCACCGACCATCGCCACATCAATACCGAGAGTGATTCCGAGGTATTGCTCAATGTGCTGGCGCATGAAATTGGTGAAACCACGCGCGGTTTGCCCTTGTCGCCGAACGACCTGTTCGAAGCGGTGCGCAGGGTGCATCGGCGCGTCAAGGGCTCCTATGCCGTGATTGCCCTGATTGCCGGCCATGGCGTGCTGGCGTTTCGCGACCCGTTTGGCATTCGCCCGCTGTGTATCGGTATGGCGGACGATACGGTGATGCTGGCGAGTGAGTCGGTGGCCATGGAAGGCACCAACCACAAGTTCGAGCGCAATATCCAGCCCGGCGAGGCGGTGTTTGTTGACCTGCAAGGCAAGGTGCACGCGCAGCAATGTGCTGACCGGCCGGTGCTGAATCCCTGCATTTTTGAGTACGTCTATCTCGCGCGACCCGATTCGGTGATGGATGACATTTCGGTGTACCAGGCCCGCCTGAACCTGGGTGAAACATTGGCCAAGCGGGTGATCTCGACCGTGCCGCCCAACCAGATCGATGTGGTCATTCCGATCCCTGAATCGAGCCGGCCCAGCGCGGCCCAACTGGCGCAATTGCTGGGCTTGCCTTACCGTGAAGGCTTTGTCAAAAACCGCTATGTCGGGCGTACCTTCATCATGCCGGGGCAATCGGTACGCAAAAAGTCCGTGCGCCAGAAGCTCAACGTGATTGCCAGCGAGTTCAAGGGCCGCAATGTATTGCTGGTGGATGATTCCATCGTGCGTGGCACCACCTCCAAGGAAATCGTGCAAATGGCGCGTGATGCCGGCGCCAACAAGGTTTATATGGCCAGCGCGGCGCCGCCGGTGCGTTACCCCAACGTGTACGGCATTGACATGCCGACACCGCAGGAACTCGTGGCGCACAACCGCACGGTGGAACAGATTCGTCAAATCATTGGTTGTGATGCTCTGATTTACCAGGATGTGGACGCCATGAAAAAGGCGATTGGCTCGCTCAACCCCCACATCAAGGACTTTGACGCTTCCTGCTTTGACGGTGTTTATGTCACCGGGGACATCACGCTGGCGGACATCGAACGGCTGAACGCCAACCGTGTTGACGGTGATGAAACCCTGGAAGACAACTCGCGTCTGGCCCTGCCCAACCATAACGACTGACCATGACAGCCAAGAAACTCCCTGACAACCTGCACCGCGACACACTGGCGGTGCGCGCCGGTATCGAGCCCAGCCAATATGGTGAAAATTCGGAAGCGCTGTACCTGACCAGCAGTTTTTTGCAGCCTGACGCCGAGACCGCGCGCAAGCGTTTTGCCAACGAGGAAGACGGCTACGTTTACTCCCGTGTCGGTAACCCGACTGTGACTGGTATGGAACAGCGCTTGGCGGCACTCGAAGGCACCGAGGCAGCGATTGCCACGTCGAGCGGCATGTCTGCAGTCCTGTTGCTGGGCATGGGCCTGTTGCGCGCTGGTGACCATGTGATTTGTTCGCAGTCGGTGTTTGGTTCCACACTTCGCCTGTTCGCCGTCGAGTTTGCCAAGTTCGGTGTGGAAACCACCTTTGTTTCCCAGACCGATGTGGCGCAGTGGCGCGCGGCGCTCAAACCCAATACCAAGCTGTTGTTTGCGGAAACCCCCACCAATCCGCTCACCGACATTTGCGACATCGCGGCCTTGGCCGAAGTGGCTCATTCAGGTGGTGCTTTGCTGGCGGTGGACAACTGTTTTTGTACACCCGCGCTGCAGCGCCCGGTGGAGTATGGCGCTGACTTCGTGATCCATTCCGGTACCAAATACCTGGATGGCCAGGGCAGGGTGGTCGCCGGTGCCATTTGTTGTTCGCAAAAATATGTCACTGACGTGTTCTGGCCGATCAACCGCACGGCGGGCATGGTGTTGTCGCCGTTCAACGCCTGGGTCGTCACCAAGGGTATGGAAACACTGGCGATCCGTATGCGCGCGCAGTGCGACAGTGCGCTGGCGCTGGCGCAATGGCTGCAGCAGCAACCTAACGTCGCCCATGTTTATTACCCCGGTTTGACCTCACACCCGCAACACGCGTTGGCCATGCGCCAGCAAAGTGGCCTCGGTGGCGCCGTGGTGTCATTTGACGTGTGTGCGTCTGATGCGGCACAGGGCCGTAAGCGCGCCTTCCATGTGATCGACAGCACGCAGGTGTGTTCGGTCACCACCAATCTCGGTGACACCAAGACCACCATTTCTCACCCGGCCACTACCTCGCATGGCCGCTTGACGGAGGTCCAGCGCCAGGCCGCCGGCATTGGCCAGGGACTGATCCGTGTTGCCATGGGACTGGAGCATCTTGGCGACATCCAGGCTGACCTGGCCCGCGGCCTGCAACAACTCGATACTTTGCAATGACAAAAACCCGTACCCGTTTCGCACCGTCGCCGACCGGCTTCATTCATCTGGGCAACATCCGTTCTGCTTTGTACCCCTGGGCTTTTGCCCGCTCGACGGGCGGCGACTTCATCTTGCGCATCGAAGACACCGACCTCGAGCGATCGACCCAGGCTGCTGTGGACGTGATCATCGAGGGCATGAACTGGCTCGGACTCAATTACGACGAAGGCCCGTTCTATCAAATGCAGCGCATGGACCGCTACAAGGAAGTACTGGCTGGCATGGTGGCTGCGGGCCATGTCTACCCTTGTTATATGAGCATGGCCGAGCTGGATGCCCTGCGCGAGCGCCAGACGGCGGCCAAGGAAAAGCCGCGTTATGACGGCACCTGGCGTCCAGCACCCGGCAAATCCCTGCCGCCGATTCCTGAAGGCGTGCAGCCAGTGCTGCGTTTCAAAAACCCGCAAGGTGGCTCGGTGGTGTGGGACGACAAGGTCAAGGGCCGCATCGAAATCAGCAATGACGAACTCGACGACCTGGTGATCGCGCGCCCGGACGGCACGCCTACCTACAATTTTTGCGTGGTGGTGGACGACATCGACATGGCCATCACCCATGTGATACGCGGCGATGACCATGTCAATAACACGCCACGCCAGATCAACATCTTCAAGGCGCTTGGCAAAGAACCGCCGGTGTATGCCCATTTGCCGACCGTGCTCAATGAGCAGGGTGAAAAAATGAGCAAACGCAACGGCGCCAAACCTGTCACGCAATACCGCGAAGAAGGCTACCTGCCTGATGCCATGGTGAACTACCTGGCGCGTCTGGGTTGGAGCCATGGTGACGACGAGATTTTCAGTCGCCAGCAGTTTCTGGAATGGTTCAACCTGGACCACCTGGGCAAGAGCGCAGCACAGTTTGACGAAGCTAAATTACGCTGGGTCAATGCCCAACACATCAAACTCACAACCGATGAGGTGCTGGCGCCGCTGGTGCAATCACAATTGCAAAAGCGCGGCATCGAAGCCGATGCGCGTTTGTCTGCGATCTGTGCCCTGTTCAAGGATCGCTGTGACACCACTGTGGCGCTTGCCGATTGGGCCGCGGTGTTTTATGCGGATGTGCAAGCTTCAGAAACTGACCTGGCCCAGCATGTAACCGAAGCCGTCGCACCGGCGTTGGCCATGTTGACTGACAAACTTGCCGTTTGCACCTGGGACAAGGCCGGCATTGCAGCCGCTATCAAGGAAGTACTGGCGGCATGCGGCATAAAAATGCCACATCTGGCCATGCCGGTTCGTGTGTTGGTGGCCGGAAATGCACACACCCCGTCGCTGGATGCATTACTTGCTATATTTGATCGTGAAAAAGTTATCGCAAGATTGAAAGTGGCCCAAAAATAACGCTATAATTTGAGGCTTGGAAACAAACACTGCTTCTAAACAAAGTAGTTGTGGATTCGGGGGTATAGCTCAGCTGGGAGAGCGCTTGCATGGCATGCAAGAGGTCAGCGGTTCGATCCCGCTTACCTCCACCAAAGTTTTCAAGAATGACGGAAGTCCAAAGGTTATGACCCCATCGTCTAGAGGCCTAGGACATCACCCTTTCACGGTGAGTACCGGGGTTCGAATCCCCGTGGGGTCGCCAGTTTATCGCAAGATAAATCGGCGCAAGTCGGTAACGGTTTGTCTGTAAAGACAGATGACTTGGCTCGAAAGAGTAAACGTTAGCTACCAGGAGTGGTAGTTCAGTTGGTTAGAATACCGGCCTGTCACGCCGGGGGTCGCGGGTTCGAGTCCCGTCCGCTCCGCCAGATATAGCCCCAAGTAGTTGATCTGCTTGGGGCTTTTCTATTTTCTTGCGCGGCCGTCGTGGCTGCTCCTGGGTCAGGTGTCACATCGGGAATACCCCAATTTGAAGTGGGGCTGGTCATCATATGATCAATTTTTTCGAGAGGAAACCAAGCCATGATTCGACAATTTTTTAAGTTCCTTGTACTCTCACTGCCGCTGATGGCCGGCACGGTCAGCGCACAAGACACATACCCCTCCAAGCCAATCACAATCATCCTGCCGTTCGGCGCCGGTAGCGGCACCGATGCGATCGTGCGAACCTTCTCCGAAAAGATGGCACGCAATCTGAAGCAGCCCGTCGTGATCGACTACAAGGTGGGTGCCAGTGGCCAGATCGCTGCCGAGGCCGTGGCGCGTGCCACTCCTGACGGTTACACGATCATGGTCGGCACCAACTCCACCCATTCGGCCAATCCTTATCTGTTCAAAAGCCTGCGCTACGACCCCAACAAGGACTTCGTACCGATCGGGCGTATCACACTGAACCCGCTTGCCTTGTTGGTGCGCGCCGACTCGCCCTTCAAGACAGTGGCCGATCTTGTTCGCTTTGGTCGAGAAAATCCCGGAAAGCTGAACTTTGGCTACGGCAACACTGGCGGCCAGGTGGCTGGTGCCATGATCCAGAACATCGGCAAATTCAAGGCTGTGGGTGTCCCCTACAAGAGCACACCGCAAGTTTTCACCGACATGATGGGTGGACTGATCGACTTCACTTTTGTCGATTTTGCTGCATCCTCTGCGTTGATCGATGGCGGCAAGATCCGCCCGCTGGCTGTGAGTACTGCCAGACGCCTGCCGGTACAGCCCAATGTGCCGACGATGCGGGAAACCCCCGGACTGGAGGAATTCGAGCTGGTTTCATGGATCGGCTTCATCGCCCCAGCCGGCACACCGCGTGCGATCACCACGCGCCTGAACAACGAGCTGCGCACCGTACTGGAAGAACCTGAAGTCAAGGACCGCCTTGAGGGCCGCATGGGCTCCATTGTCGAGGTGACCACATTGGATGAATTTGCCAGCTTCATGCGGGCCCAGGACGCGATCTGGAAGCGGCGCATCGCTGAGGCGGGCATCACTCCCGAGTAAGCTTTGTTGGTATCAATCCACCTTGAGCTTGATATCCTTGACAAGTTTGCTCCAGCGCTCTTTGTCCTTGACCACCATGGCGGCGAAGTCCGCAGGTGAGCCGATTTTTGCTTCTATACCCCAGGTCACATAACGTGCTGCCATTTCGGGAGAGCGCAGCACCTTGTTGACCTCTTCATTGATACGCTGTACCAGTGCCGGGGGCAAGCCGCGCGGTGCGTAAAGCCCAAACCAAGACACTACCGAGAAACCCGGCAAGCCGGATTCGGCGAGTGTTGGAATCTCCGGGGCCAGCGGTGAACGCTGTGCTCCGCTAACCGCCAGGCCGCGTAGGCGACCTTCCCGGACGTGGGCCAACCCGGTGGCCATCACATCCCAAGAGATCTGTACAGCGCCGCTCACCAGATCTGGTATTGCCTGGCCCGTGCCTCGGTAGGGGATGTGGGTGATGAAAACGCCGGCCTGAACTTTCATGGCCTCGGTGACCAGATGGGAGATAGTGCCCACACCGCTGCTGGTGTAGTTGAGTTGACCGGGCTTTTGCCGGGCCAATGCGAGCATTTCGGTAGCGGTCTTGGCGTTCATGCTGGGTGATCCGAGCATGAGCAACTGAGAATCCGCCAGATGTGCGATCGGTGTGAAGTCCTCGATTGGGTTGTAACGAAGATTTGACGACAGCGCTGGTGCTACCGCGTGTGTGCTGCTCGTGGTCAGAAGCAATGTGTAACCGTCGGCTGGGGCGCGCGCCACCTCCATGGAGCCAATCGCGCCGCTGCCACCTGGCTTGCTGTCAATCACGAACGGTTGGCCCAGGTTTTGCGATAAAGCCTGACCGAGCACGCGCGCGAGCAGGTCGGTGGTGCCGCCGGGCGCAAACGGAACCACGATGTGGACAGGCTTGGTCGGCCAGGTTTGCGCATGGGCAAGGCCCGTAGCCATCATGGTGAAGACGACCAGCAAGCGGACGATTTTTTCCAGACGCAGACAAAATGTCGTCGCGCACCTGTTGCTTCGTGTATTCACAATGGTTGTCATGGGTGTCTCCTTTTATGGCTTTTGCGGATTGGTTGCGTTGCCTGCAAAATGGGACTTGATAACCGAAACCGGACGTTAAATATCAATGGCTGATTGAGGCCGTTGTGGCGGCCAGGCGCCCTGTCACCGGAAACTGAGGGTCGGTGTAGCCCGGCGTCGATGGATGACCTGGTGCCACGAGTCTGTCGACCAGGGCCTCGTCCTCGGCAGTAAACGGGCTTTCCATGGCCGCCAGGTACTCTTCCCATTGCTCCATCGTTCGCGGTCCGGCAATCACAGAGCTCACCAGCGTATTGTTCAGTACCCACTTCACGGCGAAGTGGGCGGCAGTATTTCCGCGTGCCTGGGCATGGGTCATGATCTCCTGCGCGCACGCAATTGATTCCGAACGCAATTCGGCGACCCTCATGCGGTAGTCATTGCGCGCGGCGCGGCTACCCTCGGGTATCTGGTCAATGCTCGGGTACTTGCCAGACAGAATGCCACGGGCAAGCGGGCTATATGGCACAACGCCGAGACCGAAGAACTGACAAGCTGGAATTTGTTCTGCCTCGGCCATGCGATTTACCGCGTTGTACAACGGTTGGCTGGCGGCGGGGCGGTCGATGCCAGCCTCATCGCACAGGCGAATGGCCTGTGCCAGGCGCCAGCTGCTGAAGTTTGACAAACCAATGTAACGGATCTTGCCCGCCCGCACCAGGTCAGCCATAGTGCGGATGGTTTCTTCCAGCGGCGTGGTCGGGTCGTCGCGATGGAGGTAGTAGAGGTCGACGTGATCAGTGCCGAGTCGCCGCAGGGACTCGTCGATGGAACGCATGATGTACCTGCGCGACAAATCTGCGGAGGGCAGAGGGTTGCCAACTTTGGTGGCGAGTACCCACTTGTCGCGATCACCCTTCAAAATGCGACCGACGGTTTCTTCCGATTTACCCAGGCCGTAGCTGCTGGAGGTGTCGATGAAGTTCACACCCGCCGCGCGTGCACTGTCCACAATCCGTCCCGAGGTTTCCTCGTCCGTCTGAATACCGAACATCATTGTTCCGAGGCAGAGACGGGATACTTTCAGGCCGCTGCGGCCAAGGCTACGATATTCCATAGTTACCTTTCTTTCGGCCATAGTGGGCCGTACTTATTGAGATGAAGGCACAGCCGAAAATCAGTGTCAGGCGGGTTGCAGAGGTAACCCGACCAGCTCTTGCAGTTCCTCGATCTGCAAGCCCTCAACGGTGTCGATCAGTTTCAAACCGCCCGGGCTGCATTCGAAAGTGGCCAGATCGGTATAAACACGTGCCACACAACCGATCCCGGTCAGGGGATAGCTGCACTCCTTGACGATCTTGCTCTCACCGGTTTTGGTCAGCAGCTCCATCATGACCCAGGTCTGGTTGGCGCCAATGGCAAGGTCCATGGCGCCGCCAACGGCGGGAATGGAGCCGGGCTCACCCGTGCTCCAATTGGCCAGGTCACCCGTGGCAGAAACCTGAAAGGCACCCAGCACGCAAATATCCAGATGGCCACCACGCATCATGGCAAAACTGTCGGCGTGATGGAAAAACACACCACCAGGCAGCAGGGTCACGGGTTGTTTGCCGGCATTGATCAAGTCGTAATCTTCCGCGCCCGACGCAGGAGCCGGCCCCAACCCAAGAATGCCGTTTTCACTGTGCAGGATCACTTCGATGCCTGCGGGAATGTGGTTGGCCACTGCGGTGGGCATGCCGATGCCCAGATTGACGTAGGCGCCATCAAAGATGTCCTGCGCCACGCGTCTCGCCAGTTCGTCCTTGCTGCGCTTTTTGTATTCACCCATGTTCTTGTTCCCTTACACCGCGTTTTTGAAGCCACCGGCGCGGGTGGCGACGCGATCAATCTTGACAATCTTGGAGACGTGGATACCGGGTGTTACCACGACTTCGGGGTCAAGGGACCCGAGTTCAACGACATCGTGTACCGTGGCTACCGTGTACTTGGCGGCAGTTGCCATCACGGGGCCAAAGTTACGAGCCGCCTTGCGGTAGACCAGGTTGCCCCAGCGATCGCCCGCTTCAGCCTTGATCAGTGCCACATCACCGTAGATTGGATACTCAAGCACATAGGATTTGCCCTGGATGACGCGGGTTTCCTTGAGGCTGCCATCCTGGTTTTTTGCCAGCTCTGTGCCAAATCCTGTGGGTGTGTAGAAGGCGCCAACCCCTGCACCTGCCGCGCGCAGGCGTTCGGCCAGATTGCCTTGCGGAACCAGTTCGAGTTCAATTTTTCCACTGCGGTATAACTCGTCAAAGACAAAGGAGTCAACCTGGCGCGGGAAACTGCAGATGATCTTGCGAACGCGGCCGGTTTTGAGCAAGGCAGCCAGTCCGGTGTCTCCGTTGCCGGCGTTGTTGTTAACCACGGTGAGATCACGGGCACCCTGCTCAATCAGGCCCCCAATGAGCTCGTTCGGGATTCCCGCAGTACCGAAACCGCCAATCAAAATGGTGGCGCCGTCGGTGACTCCGGCAAGCGCCTCGTTGATCGAGTTGGCTATCTTGTTGATCATGCGGAGTATTTTTTGTGCAGATTGAGTACGTTGCGCGCACGCTTGAGATGCGGAATATCGAACATCTTTCCATCGATGCCAATGGTTCCCACACCTTCGGCCTTGTCGAAAGCTGCAACAATTTTTTGGGCCAGCAACACCTCTTCGGGTGAGGGCGCGAAGGTTTCGTTGATGGGTGCCACCTGGTCCGGGTGGATCGCTGCGCGGCTGGTGAAACCCTCTTGCGCTGCCTCGCGACAGGACGCCCGCAAACCCTCGGAGTCCTTGTAATCAACATAGACGGTCTCGATGGCTTGCACACCGGCGGCCTTGGCGGCGAGCAATACGGCCGATCGCGTCCAGCGGTAAGTCAGTGCCCAACGCCCGCTGCTGTCGACGTTGGTGGACGCGCCAATGGCCGCGCTCAGGTCTTCGGCACCCCAGTTCAAGCCCAACAGACGGGGCAGGGAGACCTTGGAGAACTCGGCCAGCCGGAGTACCGCAGCGGGCGTTTCGGTTGCTACGGCAACAATTTTGGTCTGACCCAGCGGAATTCCTTCGCGCACTTCGAGTGCATCCAGCAGGTAGCTCAGGTGCTGGACATCTTCAGGCCCGTCAATTTTTGGCAGCACAATGCCGTCAGGGGCGCCACCGACTACAGCGGCCAGATCAACCAGGGCTGAGTCGTCGAAGGCATTGATGCGCACCCACAATTGGTATTTGCGCTGGCCAATAGGGCGTGTGTCAAGGAACTCGCGCACTTTGCGCCGTGCGTTCGGCCGATTGTTTTCAGCAACCGAATCCTCCAGGTCCAGCACCACAGCATCAGCGCCACTGGCGTCAGCCTTGCTTAATTTTCTGTCGTTGTCGCCCGGAACATATAGCCAGGATCTAAGGTACATGGGTCAATCCTCGAATTGAATGTTTTGTTACAGAGTTGGCCAGGTAATGACCTTCGAAGCAGCGAGTTCACCGATTTTTTCCTTGGTAAAGCCCAACTCCTGCAGGATCTCCTGGGTGTGTTCTCCATGGAGTGGTGGTGGACTGCCGGCTTCGCGCGGCTCGTCGCCCAGCACAAAGGGCTGGCCCACCGATTGCACAGGGCCACCGTGAGGATGGTTGTATTTCACGATGAAGCCACTGGCCTCGGTGTGCGGATGTTCCACCACTTGTTTGAGTGTGTTGATTGGCGCACAGGGCACGCCGATCTTGGCGAGTTCGTCATTCCAGAAGGCCGCGCTGCGCTTGGCGATAGCCTCTTGCACAATTTCGTCTGTTTCGGCGCGGTGGGACGCACGCAAGGCGTTGGTCTTGAACTTGGGGTGGTCGACGATGTCATTGAGGTCGGCAAGTGCACAGAACTTGCGCCACAGACCGTCGTTGGCGACACCCAGCAGGATTGGGCCGTCGGACGCTTCAAAGGCCCGGTAGGGACACAGCGCTTCGTGGGTGGAGCCGCACTTGGGGGGCTGCTCGCCACGCTCCCAGTAACTCTGCAGGTTGTAACGCAGCAGGCCCAGCGAGCTCTCGAGCAGGTTGACGTTGACGGTTGTGCCTTTGCCGGTTTTGCCGCGCTCGATCAGCGCGGCCAGGATGCCGGTCAGGGCATGGGTGCCCGTCATTTGGTCTATTGGCGAGACCGGGCTGCGGATGTAGCCGCCGCCTTCTTCACCGGTCAAAGACATCATGCCACTGAAGGCCTGCAGGATCACGTCGTAGCCGCCCAGGTCTTTGAGCGGGCCGGTGCGACCAAAACCCGAGATGCTGCAATGGATCAGACGCTCGTTGAGCGACTGCAAGGTGGTCGCGTCGATACCCAGGCGCTCGGCCACACCGGTGCCAAAACTCTCGATGGCGATGTCGGCCTCTTTGGCGAGTTGGTGCGCGATGGCACGACCTGCGTCAGTTTTGAGATCGAGCGCGATGCTGCGCTTGTTGCGATTGACGCAAAGGAACACCGTGCCCAGTCCTTCGCGCCGAAACGGTGGCCAGCCGCGGGTTTCGTCGCCAAGCTTGAGGGCCTCGACCTTGATCACCTCGGCGCCGAGGTCGCCCAGTGCCTGGGTGCACAGCGGCCCCGCAAGTGTTTTCGAGAAGTCAAGCACCTTGATGCCGGCAAGTGGTTTGATCGTCATGCTTTGTGCTCTTGTCGAGATTAGTAAGACTTCGGCAGGTCGAGCACTTTTTCACCGATGAAGTTGAGAATCATCTGATCGGTGATTGGCCCGATGCGGCAAACGAGAACCTCGCGCAACAGGCGCTCGACGACATACTCCTTGGCATAACCCATGCCACCGAGCGTAAGCACCGCTTGCTGGCAAGCCTGGTAACCGGCACGTGAACCCAGCAGCTTGGCGCTGTTGGCTTCGGCAGCGCAGGGTTTGCCAGCGTCATAGAGGTCGATCGCGCGTTCGGTCATCAGCAAGGCAGCTTCGAGCGCGATCCAATTCTCTGCCAGTGGGTGCTGAATGCCCTGGTTCATGCCGATCGGGCGGCCAAAAACAACGCGTTCACGCGCATATTTGGCAGCCCGGCGAAGCGCATCCTGACCAATGCCAATGGACTCCGCCGCAATCAGGCAACGCTCAGGATTGAGCCCGTCGAGCAGGTAATGGAAGCCCTTGCCTTCTTCACCGATTCGGTCTGATTCAGGGATGAAGTAGTCGTCAATAAAAAGCGCGTTTGAGTCCACCGCCGCGCGTCCATGTTTTGGGATGCGTCGAACCTCGATCTTGCTGCGATCCAGATCGGTATAGAAAAGTGTCATGCCGTCGGTCGGCTTGCCCTGACCCTTCTTCGGTTTTTCAGCAGTGCGAGTCAAAAGCAGGATCTTGTGGGCGACCTGGGCCGTTGAGCACCACATTTTTCTGCCGTTGACGCGGTAGCCACCCTCGACCTTCTTGGCGAAGGTTTTGATACTCGTGGTGTCAAGGCCGGCGTCGGGCTCGGTAACGCCAAAACAGACCTGGGCCTTGCCAGCGACGAGGTCGGGAATCCAGCGGTCCTTTTGCTCCGGTGTGCCATGTACCAGCATCGGATGCGGGCCAAACATGTTCATGTGAATGGAGGACGTTGCCGCCATGCCGCCGCCGTTGGAAGCTACGGTGTGCATCACCAGTGCTGCTTCCTTGATGCCCAAGCCGGCGCCTCCATATTGCTCAGGCATCGTGACACCGAGCCAACCGTCATCTGCCATGGCACGGTGGAATTCCTTGGGGAAACGCTCATCTTTTTCGCAAGCAGCCCAGTAATCGTCGCCAAAACGCTTGCACACCGCTGTTACGCCGTCAACGATCGCACTCTGTTCTCCTGTGAGATTAAACATATTGGTCCTTTGTGATGTGTGTTGGGGTGAAAGGCATGCGGGTTCAATTTGAGGGCTCCCGCATTGCGTTATCGATGAGGATGATACCCGAATTAACATCAATTGTTAACCATCAATCATTCGCTTGCTTTAATGTTCAAAGTTTGCAACTATGCATGCTAATTTTCTGTTAAATTCAATGGTCGTAGGTTGACCAATAAATTATTGAACTGTTGTAAGTGCGTTATTTGAAATTTTGTAAATTAAAGGGTTAAGTGAATGAAGAATCGTCGTTGGGTATTGGCTGCGCATCCGCAGGCGGAAGCTGACCAGAACACCTGGAAGCTGGTTGAAGCTGAGATGCCGCAAGCGGGAGTTGGACAGATTCTGGTCAGGACACTGTGGCTCTCGGTTGATCCCTACATGCGTGGCCGGCTTTATCCTGGTGTGATGCAGCTGGGCGATTTGATGCAGGGTGGTGGTATTGGTGAGGTGATTGCTTCCAATCACCCGGCTTGGAAGGTTGGCGATATTGCCGAGGCTCTGGATGTGGGTTGGCAAGAGTATGCGGTTCTCACGCCGGACCAGCCCGGCGCTGCCAAGGTCAACAAGGTTAATGCCGACATTGCGCCAGTGCAATCGGCGCTGTCCTGGCTCGGCATGCCCGGTCTCACCGCTTATTTTGCGATGCTCGATGTTGCCCGCCCGCGGCCCGGTGATGTGGTGGTGGTATCGGCGGCTGCTGGCGCAGTCGGGCAAATCGCCGGGCAGATCGCCAAATTGGCCGGCTGTCGGGTGATCGGGATTGCCGGTTCCGACGCCAAGCTCGACTGGTGCAAAACCATCGGTTTTGATGAGGTGATCAATTACCGGGCTACACCTGATCTGGTGGCGGCCATCGCGCGTTGCTGTCCTGCGGGTGTCAATGTGTTTTTTGACGGCACTGGCGGACCGATTCACGATGCTGTGTTGAAGAATTTGGCCCTTAATGCCCGGGTTGCGATTGTTGGGCGCGTGGCGGTTGCGAACAAGCCGGCCGACCAGGATCAGGGTCTGCGCGCCAGTTCGCGCCTGATCGCGACGCGCGCGATGGTGCAGGGTTTTGTGGTCTATGACTGGTGGCATCGGCGTGATGAGGCGTTGGCTCGTTTGACCGGCTGGAAAAACGCGGGATCGCTCCAGTTCAAGGAAGATGTTGTCAAGGGTTTTGCAAACATTCCAAATGCCTTTGTGCGCATGATGCGAGGTGACAACCTTGGCAAGCAGCTCGTCGAGATTTAACTCTCTCAGCTAAAAATTAAAGGAGACAAACCATGAAAAAAAGAGCATTTTTGGCAGCTTCATTGGCATTTTTGGGTATTGCGCTTTCTGCACCCGGGCTGGTGAATGCGCAGACCTATCCCACCAAACCCGTCACGCTCGTTGTTCCTTTTCCGGCAGGAAGTACAACAGACAATCTGGCGCGCAAGCTTGCAGATTACATGCGTGCCAAGATCAATGCGACAGTACTTGTTGACAACAGGGTTGGTGCCGACGGCAACATTGCCGCCCAGTACGTGCTGCGTATGCCGGCAGATGGCTATACGGTGTTTGTAACAGGCAACTCGGTGCATGGCGCCAATGCGAACCTGTACAAGGAGTTGTCGTTTGATCCGATCAAGGACTTCGACATGGTCGGCAACATCATGTCCATCCCGATGGTTCTTGCGGTCAAGTCTGATTTCCCTGCGAACAATATTCAGGAGTTTGTTGCTGAAGCCAAGAAGCGCCAAAAACCCATGTTTTTTGCAACCGGAAACAACTCGACGCGTGGTGCCTCGGAACTCTTCAAGCTACGTTATGGCTTGCCGGTGGAGCACGTGCCGTACAAAGGTTCACCGCAGGTGGTGGTCGACCTAGCTGCCGGTCAGTTTGATTTTGCCTTCCTGGATACCAATACCGTGGGTCCGTTCATCAAGGATGGTCGCCTGAAGGGGTTGGCGATCACCAGCGAAAAACGCGCGCCGAGCATGCCGAATATTCCGGCGGTTGGTGAAAGTGTTCCGGGTTTCCAGTTCGTCGCCTGGGCCGGCGTGGTCGTGCGGGAAAAGACACCGGCGGAGGTCGTTGCCAAGCTCAGCACCATCGTGCACGATTTTGCTGTCGACCCTGCAACCGTGGCTTACCTGGCTTCGATTGGATCGACACCCATGCCCATGAATCCGAAGCAGCTCAAGAGTTTTGTGGAGTCGGAGACCAAGACCTGGGCCGAGATCGTCAAGGCTGCGAACATCGAAAAGAAGTAGTTCAGTATGGCTCTCACCGATGGCATTCCTGCCCAAATAAAAGAATGAATGAGCTCAAATCCATTGTTCTGAAGCGGATATCCGTACCCAAGGCGCAAGATATTCTTGCGGATCAACTGCGTGCGGACATTCTGCGCGGCCTGATCGCGGAAGGGGCCTCGCTTCCACCTGAACGAACGCTGGTTGAGCAGACCGGACTGAGTCGTGGATCGGTGCGAGCGGCCTTGCGCACGCTGGCGGTAGAGGGACTGGTTGAGACAAGGCCAGGTCGTTTTGGCGGCAATGTCGTGACCTTGCCTGGAAAGGAAGCGCTGGTAAATTCCATCGAACAGTTTGTCCGGGGGCGGAGGCTGCCATTGCGCACATTGCAGGAAACACGCGATGCCCTTGAGCCGGCGCTGGCACGGCTGGCTGCGGTGCATCGCACGGAGGCAGATCTGCTGTTGCTGAAGTCATTACACGCAGATCTGGTTGCGGCGGTTGACCACTTTCCGGAATTTTCTCTGGCCAATATCCAGTGGCACAAGGCCGTGGCCGCGGCCAGTCAAAACGATTTGCTGGCAACTTTCCTGTACGCAATTTCTTATGGCGTGGTTGTCTCGACGACGACCGAGGAATACGACACCATGGACACACGCCAGCAAGTGATCAAAATACACTCGCGAATCAATGAGGCGATCGAGGCCGGGGACGCCGATCTGGCAGAGCGACGCATGCGGCAGCACATCGGCGCAACCCACGAGCGAGCCACCGCACTCGACGCAACGAACATCCCTCTCTCGGATGAGAATCAATGAAAGGAGCAAAGCCATGAGCTTGAATTTTTCCGTGGCTGACATGACGATCCACCGCATTGTGGAGCTTGATGCGCCATTCATCCCGGCGATGGAAATGCTGCCTGACCTTACGCCTGAAGTGCTTGAGCAGAATCGAAGCTGGTTGGAGCCGCACTCGTTGGGCGCAGGTGACGTCTTTAACCTTTGTTACCAGTCCTATGTTGTCAGGACTCCCCATCACAACATTCTGGTCGACAGTTGCCTGGGAAACGACAAGCCGCGCGCGCGGCCTGAATGGAACATGAAGACCGACACCAACTGGATGCGGGCGTTGGCTGCAGCGGGTTTGGCGGTGGAAGACATTGACTATGTCATGTGCACGCACTTGCATGGTGACCATACAGGTTGGAATACACGCCTGGTCAACGGGCAATGGGTGCCCACGTTTCCCAATGCACGTTACGTTTTTAGCCAGCACGAACTGGCGGCCACCGAGGCCGCCAACCAGCAAAAGGAAAACCCGGTCTACCAAGACAGTGTGTTGCCGATTGTTCAAGCTGGAAGGGCCGAGGTCGTCACTGACGACTACCAGCTCGGAGATCATGTAAGGATCTTGCCCACACCGGGGCATACGGCCGGACATGTGGCATTCTGCTTTGGCAAGAAGCAGGACGAAGCCGTGATGACCGGTGACCTGATCCACGTGCCGCTGCAAATGCGCTATCCGGAACTTTCTTTTGCCAGGGACAAGGACCCGGTTCTTGCAGCCGTTACCAGGCGTACTTTCCTTGAGCGTTTTTGCGATACACCCACGTTGTGCTGTACAGCGCATTTCCCTTCGCCGTCCTTCGGACGCGTCAAGCGTTGGGGTGACGGTTATCGGATCGAGAACGTGAATTAATACCTGATCAACAAGAGAAAAGAGGAAGAAATGCGAGCTTATGCCGTTAATTGCTTTTGCGAGCCGGTCGTTCCGGTTGAATACGCCGAACCGCAACCCAAAGGCACAGAAGTGGTTGTCAATGTCACGCGTTGTGGTGTCTGCCATTCGGACATCCATATCCAGGACGGTTACTACGACCTGGGTGGAGGAAAACGCCTGAATCTCAAGGATCGCGGTGTCTCGACTCCGGTGGTGATGGGCCACGAGGTTCTGGGTCGTCTGGTTGCCAAAGGGCCTGAAGCTCCGATTGCTGACGGCGAGCTTGGCAAGACCTTTCTGGTCTACCCCTGGCTGGGCTGCGGCAAGTGTGATATCTGCTTGAGAGGTGAGGAAAATCTTTGTCCACAACCTTCATCCATTGGTGTTTTTCGAGCCGGTGGTTATGCTGAAAAGTGTGTCGTGCCGCATCCCAAATATCTCGTTGATGTCACCGGCATTGAGCCAACGCTGGCGGCCACCTATGCTTGCTCCGGGCTCACCGCCTACAGCGCACTACGCAAGGTGGATATCAACAAGGACAAGGACCTTTTGCTTGTCATGGGTCTCGGTGGTGTCGGACTGAGCGGTCTGCAGATCGCACTTGGCCTTGGATTCCGCAACATTGCAGTCGCTGACATCGATCCGGCCAAGCGCGAACTCGCCTTGGCAAATGGGGCCAGACTTGCCCTTGATCCGCGCGAAGTTGAAGCATCGACCAAACTGCTGGCGGAGGCTGGTGGCGCTGCTGCAGCGGTGGATTTTGTGGGAGCCAAGGCAACCGCGGACTTTGCCATCGCTGCCATACGCAAGGGTGGCGCCTATATTGTTGTTGGGCTTTTTGGCGGGGATATCACGCTCTCATTGCCACCGATCGTTCTGCGCGCCATCACCATCCGTGGCTCGTACGTGGGCAATCTGACTGAGCTCAAGGAGCTGATAGCACTGGTCAAGGCAGGCAAGATCAAGCCGCTGCCCGTCGAAACGGTTGCTTTCGACAATGTCAATGATGCGCTCAGCCGCCTTCGCGCCGGCAAAGTGCAGGGCCGACTGGTGCTTGCACGCTGAACGAGGGCAGGTTTGCCTGGTGCCATCTGAGAGGACTCTGAAATGGACGCGTTGAAAGTGAAGCAATCAGACTTCCCGAAGCGCTTGACTCGGCGCACTTTGGTCGCTGCTGGAGCTGCGGTCCTGCTGCCTTCGCATGGGAGTGCGCAAGTGGGGTGGCCAAGTCGTCCCATCAGACTGGTTGTTCCTTTTCCGCCTGGCGGTGGTAACGACATTATTGGTCGTGCCGTGGCGGCCAAACTTTCGGCACGACTCGGACAGAACGTAATCGTTGAGAACAAGAGCGGTGCAGGTGGCACCATTGGTACCGATTTTGTGGCCAAGTCGGGAGCCGATGGCTACACCTTGCTGTTCACGTCCACCTCAATCACCACGAACGCAGCCAGCGCAAAGAAGCAGCCCTTTGACACTGTCAGGGACCTACAGCCTATCGGGCTGGTAGGGGCGGGCGCCCTTGTGGTGGTTGTCTCCAACGACATGAAGGTCACGACGCTACGTGATCTGATTGTTCTTGCCCGCGAAAATCCAAAGACTGTCAATTTTGCATCGGTGGGCATAGGAGCCATGAATCACCTTGCTGCAGAACTGTTTGCCTCTGTCGCGAAAGTGCAGTTGGTGCATGTGCCATACCGGGGTGCCGGGCCTGCATTCACCGACCTCATGGCTGGTACGGTTCAGTTGCACTTGCCAAGTCTTTCCGCAGCGTCGGAATTCATTCGCGCAGGCAAGATGCGCGGTCTTGCGGTGACCAGTCCCCAGCGTTCACCGCTTGCGCCCGAACTTCCGACCATGGCCGAGGCGGGACTGCCGACCATGGAGTGCGAAATCTGGTGGGGCATGCTGGGTCCTGCGAATATGCCCCCGGCGGTGGTCCAGCGACTCAATACCGAGCTGAACGCTGTATTGGCGCAACCCGACATGCGTGACTTGCTTGCGCGTGAGGGTGCAACTCCTCGGCCAAGCACACCGGCAGCGTTCGCAACTTTGATTCAGACTGAGATTGGGCGCTGGGCCAAGGTCATCAAGGATGCGAACATACAGATCGAATGATCCATGCTTTTTTGCTGGATCTCACATGTTTAACCAATCAACTTTTCAGGAATATTTTTATGACCCGATCCATTCGTGTTCCCTTGGTGGAACCTGGCACCCGCCCCGAACTTGCCGAAGTGGAAGCATCCATCCGGGCTGAGCGTGGTGGCGAAATTGTTGTGCTCTACCAAGCCTTGCTGAACAGCCCCTCCATTGCATCAGGCTGGGAAAAGATGCTGACGGCGGTGCGTAATCGCACCTTGGTCCCGGCAGACCTGCGTGAGTTGGTGATTCTTCGGGTTGCGGTGCTCAACCGCGCAGCGTTCGAATTTGATGCGCACGCGCCACACGCCCGGCTTGCCGGTGTGTCAGAAGAAAAGATCAATGCGGTGCGAAACTGGCCATCCAGCAAGGACATTTTTGCGCCTGATGAGCAACTTGTGCTTGAACTTACCGACCGGATGACGCGTGATATCGAAGTCCCTGACGGCTTGATGGATCGTGTGCGCCAGAGATTTGACGCACGTGGCACGGTCGAGATCGTGGCGACGGTGGCTGCGTACAACATGGTGTCGCGATTCCTGGTTGCACTCAATATCACGCATTGAACAGCCTCAAGATGTCGTATCCAAATACCCAGCTATTTATTCACGGCGAATGGCGTGATGCGGTGGACGAACGCACCTTGCCCGTGTTCAACCCGGCCAGCGGCCAGGAGATTGGGCGTGTCGCTTACGCCGCCCAGACAGACCTTGACCGTGCGCTCGAGTCCGCACAGAAAGGCTTTGAGACCTGGCGTGATATGACGCCTATGGAGCGCAGCAAGATCATGCGTCGGGCTGCCGCCTTGATACGCGAGCGGGCTGACAATATTGCGACACTGCTCACGCAAGAGCAGGGCAAACCGTTGATGGAAGCCAAAGCTGAGGTGCTTGCTGCGCCCGACATCATTGAGTGGTTCGCTGAGGAGGGCTACAGGATTTATGGCCGCATTGTTCCATCTCGCTCCAGTCTGGCGATTCGCCAGATGGTGATTCGGGATCCGGTTGGACCAGTCGCTGCCTTTACGCCATGGAACTTCCCGATCAATCAGGTTGTCCGAAAGCTCGCGCCTGCGCTTGCTGCTGGTTGCTCCATGATCGTCAAGGCAGCAGAGGAAACCCCCGCGGCTCCGGCGGCGCTGATCAAGGCCTTCCAGGACGCCGGGCTGCCACCTGGCGTACTCAATCTTGTGTATGGCAACCCCGCTGAAATTTCCAGCTACCTGATTCAGCATCCGATCATCCGCAAGATCACGTTCACTGGATCGACGCCGGTGGGCAAGCAGCTCGCCGCCCTTGCCGGTCAGCACATGAAAAGGGTGTCCATGGAACTCGGCGGGCATGCGCCTGTCATCGTGTGCGAGGATGCGGATATTGCACTCGCTGTGAGGTGCGCCGGCGCTGCCAAGTTTCGCAATGCAGGTCAGGTTTGTATTTCACCGACGCGGTTTTTGGTGCACGAGAGTGCGTGTCATGAATTTGTAAGTGCACTTGCTGCCCATGCACAGTCGTTGAAAGTGGGGGATGGCCTGGCTGAGGGTACGCAGATGGGGCCGCTGGCCAACCCACGCCGCTTGACCGCTATGGCTGAGTTAACTCAGGATGCCGTTAACAAGGGAGCCACCTTGGTGCATGGTGGACAACGTCTGGGTGAAGTCGGGAACTTCTGGCAGCCCACGATCCTGGCGGATGTGCCATTGGATGCCAAGATCTTTAATGACGAACCCTTTGGTCCGGTCGCTGCCATCCGCAGTTTCAAGTCGCTGGACGATGCATTTCATGAGGCCAACCGTCTTGCCTTTGGTCTTGCGGGTTATGCCTTCACGCGCTCATTGAAGACTGCTGACCTGCTTACGCGGCGGGTTGAGGTTGGCATGTTGTGGATCAATATGCCGGCCATGCCCTCGGCAGAGATGCCTTTTGGCGGCATCAAGGATTCTGGTTATGGATCGGAGGGCGGTCCGGAAGCGCTTGAGTGTTACTTGAATGCCCGTTCCGTCGCCGTCACAAATGCATGAGCGCTTGAAACCTTCAACACCATTGTTGCTGGGGTTTACCTTGGCAGCAGCGGGCGCGATCGCCTTCAGCACCAAGGCGATCATTGTGAAGCTTGCCTATCGTCATGGCGTTGATGCCATTACCCTGATCATGTTGCGCATGGTGATTGCGCTGCCAATATTTCTGATCATGGCCTGGTGGGCTGGCCGGGGCAAGGCATCTTTGACGCGGCGTGACTGGCAGGGGGTGGTTGCCATCGGTGTCAGTGGTTACTACCTCTCCAGTGTTTTCGATTTTTTGGGACTCCAGTACATCACCAGCTCGCTTGAGCGTTTGATCCTTTATCTGGTGCCGACCATCGTCATGCTGCTTGGCATCGTGTTGCACCGCAAGCCCTGGAATATGCGCCAAGTGTTGGGTATGGTGGTGAGTTACTGTGGGGTCCTGATGGTGCTGGGGCAGGAGGTTCATCTGGTCGGGGGCAACGTTCCGTTGGGCGCATTGCTGGTCTTTGGCAGCAGCGTGACTTACGCCATGTACTTTGTCTTCAGCGATAAATTGGTGCAACGTCTGGGGTCCCTGAGGCTTGCGGGCTTGGCCACCTCGGTCGCCTGCTTGTGCTGCATTGCACAATTTCTCATCGTGCGGCCGATGGATGTTGCCCTGTCCGTGGTGCCGCAGGTGTTGTGGCTTTCCTTGCTGAACGCGCTGCTGGCTTTTGCCATGCCGGTGTTACTTGTGATGATGGCAATTGAACGCATAGGCCCCGCACTCACGGCGCAGATTGGCATGGTTGGACCGTTGTCGACGATCCTGATGGCAGTTTGGCTACTCGATGAACCGTTTACTGCCTGGATTGCGGTGGGCACGGCGCTCGTCATTACCGGCATATTTGTGCTGACGAAAGCACGGACATGAGCAGCGTTTTATCTTGGCTTTGTGCTGACATGTTTGCCACATGTTGTTGGTATGAAAAAAACAGCTTAAATTTTCTAAAAAGCGGGGGAAAACCCGATTGACAGACAGCAATTTTTTGGTAAAGTGTTCCTATATTCGATCACTGGTTCGGATATAAGTCATTTTTATTTTTCTGGAAGTGGCCTTTAACTATATGGAGACAATATGACAACGACACGCCGTCAATTTATGCAGGCTGGAGCAGGTGCGACAGCACTGGCTGTGACACCGGCCATCGTGCAGAGCCAAACACCGTCCGATCGCCGGACCTTGCGTGTGGCCATGATGCAGGATTTGAACTCATTCGACCCGGTGCTGTCGACTTCGCTGACGACCTCGTACCACAGCCATGCCATTTACGACACGCTGTTTGGGTTGGATGCCAATTTCAATCCGCAGCCGCAGATGCTCAAGAAGTGGGAGTTGTCGAAAGACAAGAAGACCTACACCTTCGAATTGCGCGATGGTCTGAAATTCTCTGATGGTTCACCGGTGACATCAGCCGACTGTGTGGCTTCGATCCGCCGCTGGGGTGGCAGGGATGCATCCGGCAAGGATCTCTTCACGCGCGTCACAGATACCCCCATCAAGAGCGACAAGATTTTCCAGATTGTGCTCAGCGAGCCCTTCGGTCTAACGATTGACTTCATGTCGAAGGCCACCACCTCGTGCCTCTTCATCATGCGCAAGAAAGAGGCGGACACCGATCCCAACAAAGCCATCACTGAGTACATCGGTTCCGGTCCGTTTATCTTCAATCGTGAGCTCACCCGCAACGGCGCGACTTACGTCTATGATCGTAACCCCAACTACGTGCCGCGCAAGGAGCCAGCATCGGGCACCGCTGGTGGCAAGGTGGCCAAGGTTGACCGCATCATCTGGCAAAACATGCAAGACCCGCAGACCGCTATGGCTGCGCTGCAAAACGGTGAAATTGACTTCTTTGAGGCACCTCCTGTTGACCTGATCCAGAATCTTGAGACGGATCCCAACATCGTCGTTGACGTGCTCAACAAGTCGGGTTGGGTTGGTAACCTGCGCCCCAACCACCTGCATCCTCCCTTTGACAATGTGAAGGCACGCCAGGCGCTGAAGTACATCATGAATCCGGTGGACATGTTGAAGGCCTTTGTTGGCAATCCGAAGTTCTACAGCCCCTGCGGAGCTTACTTTGGCTGCGGCATGCCGATGGAAAACGACGAGAACACGGGCTGGTTCAAAGGCGGAAAAGGACAGGATATCGCCAAGGCAGCCCAGCTCTTCAAGGAAGCTGGTTATGACGGCCGCACGATCTACATGCAGCAACCTACCGATCTGCGACCCATCGGTGTGACCACGCCGCTGATCGCACAGTGGCTGCGCCAGGCAGGTCTCAATGTCCAGGTTGACGTCTCCGACTGGGGGGTGATCGCTACCCGTCGCGGCAAGAAGGATGCTCCGGACAAGGGTGGTTGGAGTCTGTTGAGCACGTTCACCTCGGGTTACCAGATGGGTGCCAATCCGTTCTTCTACTGGGGTCATGCAGCCAACGGCGATAAGGGTGGCTTCGGCTGGCCGACCAATCCGGAGCACGAGAAGCTGCGTGCTGCCTGGGCGGCCGCACCCACGCTCGCTGAGCGCAAGGCCATTGCCAAGAAGATGCAGGCAGCGGCTTGGGAATGGATCCCGTTTGTGACTTACGGGCGTTGGCTGCAACCTGTGGCTTATCGCAAGAACGTCAAGGGCTGGTTGTCCATGCCTGAGATCATTCCGTTCTGGAACGTCGAGAAGACCGCCTGATTCGACCTGTATTCCTGAATGAACCCATCCGGCCGCCTTTGGCGGCCGGATAACTTTTACAAGTCTCACATCTTGCTTAATTTCATTGCACGCCGGATAGCTTCGATCACCATCGTCATGGCGATTGTGGCTCTTACCGTCTTCCTCATGCTGCGGCTTGTGCCGGGCGATCCAATCGCAATTCTGGCGGGCGACAGCGCTTCGCAGGAGCAGATTGACATTCTTCGAAAAAGTATGGGGCTTGACGACCCTCTGCCGGCGCAGTTTGTGCGTTGGATTGTTGCTGTGCTCGGGGGTGACCTCGGCATCTCTATTTTTTCCCGTGCGCCGGTGCTCTCGCTGATTGCAGAGCGTCTTGAGCCAACCATTTCGCTGACCATTGTCACGCTGCTGGTGGCGGTGCCTCTGGCAGTGATTGCAGGCATTACCGCCGCAGCCAAGGCGGGCAGCCTTGTGGATCGCTGCGTCATGGCGCTGTCCGTGCTTGGATTCTCGGTGCCGGGTTTTGTGATTGGTTATTTGCTGATTTATGTTTTTGCCGTCAACCTGAAATGGTTGCCGGTGCAGGGTTATGCGCACTTTTCCGATGGCTTCTGGCCCTGGTTGCAGCGCTTGATCCTGCCCTCTATCACGCTTGGCTTTGCCTATATTGCCTTGATCAGTCGCATGACACGAACCGCCGTGCTTGATGTTCTGTCGGAGGACTACATTCGAACTGCCAAGGCTAAAGGTGTTGCACCTCGCCAAGTGTTGTTTCGGCACGCACTGAAGAATGCTGGCGTACCGATTGTGACGACGATCGGTATTGGTGTTGCCTTGCTGATTGGTGGTGCCATCATCACTGAAACGGTTTTCAACATTCCGGGCGTCGGCCGACTCGTCGTTGATGCCATTCAGAAACGCGACTATCCGGTCATTCAGGGTGTGACCCTGCTGCTGTCGGCCGTGTACGTGCTTGTCAACCTGCTGATTGACCTCAGCTACACATTGATCGATCCCAGGGTGCGCTACTAATGGATACCAACTTGACTGCTGCTCCCCCCACTCCAGTTCGCAGCCGGGGCATGCTGCGCTTCGTGCGACGCAATCCGACGCTTGTCATCGGTATTTTGCTTCTTGGTCTGGTCCTCATCATGGCAATTTTTGCGCCATGGCTGGCTGGTGATCCGATCAACATGGCACCAGCTGACCGGCTCCTGCCGCCCGGAGAAAGTTATCGCTGGGGTTCCGACTCTTTCGGTCGCGATGTTTTCGCTCGTACCATCTTTGGCTCCCGCGTGTCTCTGAATGTCGGTTTTGCCGTGGCAGGTTTTTCTGTGCTGGTGGGCCTCACACTCGGCCTGATCGCGGGTTATATCCGGAGTGCCGATGCCGCAATCATGCGCGTGATGGATGGGCTCATGGCGATTCCGACCATGTTGCTTGCCATTGCCCTCGTATCTCTGGGGCGTGCCAGCGTTGCGACCGTGATTCTCGCGATCACCGTGCCTGAGGTGCCGCGTGTTGTTCGTCTGGTGCGTTCTGTCGTTCTCACGGTACGCGAACTGCCTTATGTCGAGGCTGCTATTGCCGGGGGTGCCAGCACTTTCAGAATCATCATCCGGCATATCCTCCCATCGACGGTGGCGCCATTAATCGTCCAAGCTTCCTACATTTGTGCGTCGGCGATCCTGATCGAGGCTGGTCTTTCCTTTCTCGGTGCAGGTTCACCACCGGAAATTCCGAGCTGGGGCAATATGATCGCAGAGAGCCGGCTCTATTTGAGCCGCGCGCCGCTGACGATTTTTGCCCCCGGCATTGCCCTCGCTCTCACCGTACTAGCGGTGAACCTTATTGGAGACGGTCTGCGCGACCGTCTTGACCCGCGCCTTGCGCGCAGGATGTAACACATGACCACGCCACTTTTAGATATTCGCGATCTTCAGACGCATTTTTTTACACAAGACGGGGTGACCCGTGCCGTTGATGGCGTTTCACTCTCGGTCATGCCGGGTGAAACACTGGGCGTAGTCGGCGAATCCGGCTGCGGCAAGAGCGTGACCGCGCTGTCAGTATTACGGCTCCTGCCGGAAAAACTCGCACGTGTTGTGGGCGGCTCCATCGAGTTCGAAGGTGTGGATCTTCTGAAACTTGACGAGAAGTCCATGCGCGAAATGCGCGGAAGTCGCATTGCTATGGTGTTCCAGGAACCCATGACTTCACTCAATCCGGTTCTGACCGTCGGGTACCAGATTGCAGAGACCATCCGTATTCACGAGAAAGTCAGTGCCAGCGAAGCGCGTGCCCGTGCTGCCGAAATGTTGCGTTTGGTCAAGATCCCCGATGCGGAGCGTCGTCTGGACAGTTATCCGCATCAGTTTTCTGGCGGCATGCGCCAGCGTGTCATGATCGCCATGGCACTGGCCTGTCGCCCCAAACTCTTGCTTGCAGACGAGCCGACAACGGCGCTTGATGTCACGATCCAGGCTCAGATCCTGAAATTGATGGTTGAACTTAAGGAAAAGACCGGTGCCGCCATCGTCCTGATTACCCACGATCTCGGCGTGGTCGCTGAAACCTGTGAGCGCGTCGCTGTCATGTATGCCGGACGCAAGGTTGAGGAAGCCCCAGTCGAGGTGTTGTTTGATGCACCGGCGCATCCCTACACCCGCGGCCTGATGGCCTCGAAACCCCGTCATGGTGAAACGGTCGCCGGCACACGCTTGACCGAATTACCTGGTCTGGTGCCGTCTTTACGCGAACCCATCGTTGGTTGCGCCTTCGCACCGCGCTGTTCTTTTGCAACCGATCGTTGCCGAAGCGAGACGCCGGTATTACGCACGGTTGGTACACGCCATGTTACGGCCTGTCATGAAGCTGAACGTGTTTTGACTATGGGGAGCGTGGTATGACGGCGCCATTGCTGGAGGTCAAGGACCTCAAGAAACATTTTGTCGTTGCGCGCGGTCTCTTTGGCGGCGCACAAACCGTGCTCAAAGCGGTTGACGGCGTCAGTTTCACTCTTAATCAGGGTGAAACGCTCGGTCTGGTTGGCGAGTCGGGTTGTGGCAAATCCACGGTCGGCAAGCTGATCATGCGCTTGCTCGAACCCACCTCGGGTACGGTCAAACTCCATGACAAGGACATGGCGAATGCCAGTGGTCGGGAATTGCGCGAGTTTCGCCGTCAGGTTCAGATGGTGTTCCAGGATCCCTTTGCATCCATCAATCCGCGTTTGCGGGCTGGCAAAATTGTTGGTGAGCCAATTGAGAACTATGAGCGAATTGGTGCAGCAGAGCTTGAAAGTCGCGTTGCCCAGTTGTTTGACAAGGTGGGTTTGCGCCGCGATGGTCAAGGCCGCTTCCCGTTCGAATTTTCGGGCGGGCAGAGACAGCGGCTTGGCATCGCCCGTGCGCTGGCATTGTCACCGGCTGTGATCGTGGCAGATGAGCCTGTTTCAGCGCTTGACGTGTCGGTGCAGGCGCAGGTGATCAACTTGTTGGTCGACCTGCAGGCTGAATTCAAACTTGCCTACATTTTCATCTCACATGATTTGGCGGTCGTTGAGCATATTGCGCACCGAGTTGCCGTGATGTACCTTGGCAAGATCGTGGAGATCGGACCGAAGCGCACGATCTTCTCGGCGCCACGTCACCCGTACACCCAGGCCTTGATCTCCGCAGCTCCCATTCCGGATCCGCGCTTGCGTGGGCGGCAGACGCGTATCGTGCTGGAGGGGGATGTACCTTCGCCGGTCAATGTGCCGGCGGGATGCGCCTTCCACACACGCTGCCCGCGTGCGTTTGATCGTTGTCGTACGGAAACACCGGCGCTCAAGCTGGTGGAGAATGGTGACCATTTCGTAGCCTGCCATCTCAACGATGGTTCTGGCGTTTTGCCTGCCGAGCGGGAATTGGCAAGCCATCCAGTTGTTACCGCCAAGTGAGTTCTTGTGAGGCAGGGCGCCCTTGAGGCGCCCTGCCTGCACTAGCCCATAGGTGCCGGCTGAAATGAAGCAAATTTAATATGAGGAAGATTCTGTGATTGATTCCAAGAACCCGTTCGACCTTGCTGGCCGGGTGTGTGTGGTCACCGGTGGTGGCAGCGGTATTGGACAGGGTGTGGCTCTTGCCTTTGCCGGCCAGGGTGCCTCGGTGGCGATTCTCGATCGCAATGACGCCGGCCTCGAAGAAACCCTCGGCCTGATTACCAAAGCGGGTGGCAAGGGGTTGGCGCTCAACTGCGACGTCTCGAACCCCGCAAGTGTCGAGGCGGCTCGCGCATCTGTTTGCGCTCATTTTGGTGATGCTCAGGTGCTCGTCAACAGTGCTGGCATCAGCCGGCGTGGAGCCATGGAGTCACTTCCCCTCGAATACTGGAATGAGGTGATAGCCGTCAATTTGACTGGTTATTTCCTGTGTTCCCAGACCTTTGGTCGCGCCATGCTGGACAAACGCGATGGTGTGTTGGTTCATTTGGCCTCCATCATGTCTGACTATCCCAACCCTTACTCTGGTGCATACAGTGTGACCAAGGCGGGCGTGCGTATGTTGTCGCGTCAGCTGGCCATTGAATGGGGTTCTTATGGCGTGCGCAGCAACTGCGTGACACCCTCGCTGGTCATCACGCCGATGTCGCAAGCCACTTATGATTTGCCGGGTGTCATGGAACGCCGTTGTGCTGCCGTGCCCATGGGGCGAATCGGTTTGCCAGAGGACATGGCCAATGCGGCGTTGTATCTTGTCAGTCCGCTGGCATCTTACGTCAATGGGACCGAGTTGGTGGTTGACGGTGGCGTCATGAGCAACCTGATGTCTTTGGTCCCGCGTCCGGCGCCTCCCGCCAGGAAGTAAGCCAAGCTGCCGTGGGCAGTGCTTGTGTGTGTCAGTGCACTGATATTTGATCGAAAACACGGAGATTGTCGATGAGCGAACTGAATTTTTCGGAAACGGTATCGGACAAACCTGTGGCAACGGGTCGTTTACGCGGCCGTCGCATTGTGATCACAGGTGCAGCATCTGGAATCGGTCGAGCCACCGCGCAACTGTTTGCCGCCGAAGGGGCGGCGCTGACCCTGCTGGACCGTGACGCGACAGGTCTGGCGGAAATTGCCCGTGAAACCTGTGCCCATGTGTTTCAGGTTGATGTAGCCGACGAAGAATCCGTCGCGCGTGCGGTCGAACAAGGTGCTGCCGCGATGGGCGGCATTGACGGTGTTGTTAACTCCGCCGGAATCCAGGTGCGCGGCACCGTCCAGGACGTGAGTGTTGCCGAGTGGCGCCGCTCGCTGGACATCAACCTCACGGGCGCTTACATTGTGGTGCGCAGCTGCCTTCCCTGGCTCAAGCAGGCTCCGAGCGCGACCATCGTGAACCTCGCATCCGGACAGGCCTTGTTGGCCAATGCGCCGTTAAGAACCGCCTATGCAGCGTCAAAGGGCGGGGTGCTCAACCTGACACGGGCGCTGGCGGCTGAACTGGCACCCACGATCCGGGCCAACAGTGTTTGTCCGGGCATGGTTGACACACCGATGGCCCAGGGGGTTCAAGGCAATGTGGGCAACTATGCGCTCAAACGCCTGGCACAGCCTCTTGAAATTGCACAAGCTATCTTGTTCCTGACCAGTTCCGATTCGTCTTTTGTGACTGGCGCGGCACTGGCTGTGGACGGTGGTCGTTCATTCCATTGAACGGACACGCTGACATATCCGGCGTCTATTCATTTCCCCCTGGGATCATGGCTACTGAACCTGAAAAATTTGTCTTGCGCACCTCGCTGACTTCGCCGTTTGGCCGCAAGGTGCGCATGACAGCCGATGTACTCGGCTTGTCTGACCGTATCACGATCATGCCGGCCGACACGGCCGACGTTAACGACACACTGCGTCAACAGAACCCGATTGGCAAGGTGCCTTGTCTGGTTCGAGCCGACGGCACCGCGGTTTATGACAGCGGCGTGATCATGGAATTTCTGCAGGAAGTGGCCGGCACCCAGCGTATGCTGCCTAAGAGCGGCACGACACGTATTCCGATGCTGGTTGCAGCGAAACTGGCGGATGGCATCATCGACGCGGGCGCCCTGATCATCTATGAAGGCCGCTACCATGAACCGGGTGCCCAGTCGGAGTATTGGCTCAACTATCAACGTGGCAAGATCATGCGCTCTCTTGCGGCTTTCGAAGCCTCGGTTCCCGATGCTGGCAAGACCGATGTTGTCACGATCGGGCTGGCGTGCGCGCTGGGTTTTCTCGACAAACGCCAGCTGCTGGAATGGCGGCCGACATATCCGCGGTTGGTCGCCTGGCTAGATGCCTTTGCCAGTAACGAACCAGCCTTCGAACGGACACGGCCGCCGGCTAACTGACTCCGGACGTCAGAGTTGCCCATAAGCCATCTAATTTAAACTGTAATGAAAAGGAACATGCCATGAAAGCACTTGTCTTAGAGGGTATTCAGAAACTCGCCATTCGCGAGGTGCCAGACGCCAAACCCGGCGCGCTCGGGGCACTGATCCGTGTGATGGCCAACGGCGTTTGCCGCAGCGACTGGCACGCCTGGATGGGCGACATCAAGCGCGATTACCCGATGGTCATTGGCCATGAAATGGTCGGTATCGTGGAAGAAGTCATGCCCGGCGTCACCCGCTTCAAGAAAGGCGACCGCGTGGTGGTACCTTTCTCTGGCAGCGACGGCACCTGCGTTCACTGCCAGCGCGGTTCTGCGCACCTGTGCGACAACCCGATCATTCCGGGCAAAACTTATTCTGGTGGTTTTGGCGAATACGTGGGTGTGGCGTTGGCTGATCGCAACCTCGTGCCCTTGCCCGACGAAGTCAGCTTTACCGAAGGTGCAGCCCTCGGTTGCCGCTTCATGACCTCATTTCATGGTCTGGTGGACCGCGCTGAGATTCGCGCAGGTGAATGGGTTGTTGTTTATGGTTGTGGCGGCATCGGCTTGTCAGCCATCAATATTGCCTCGTCTTTGGGTTGCCGGGTGATTGGTGTGGACGTCAATCCGGCCAATCTGGCGCTGGCCAAGGTCATGGGTGCCAGCTTTGTCGTCAACAGCCGGGAGACCAAACCGGTCGAAGCCGTCATGGACATCACCAAGGGTGGGGCGGATGTGGCCGTCGACGCGCTGGGTATTGCCGAGACCTGCGTCAACGCCATGCTGAGCCTGGCCAAGAGCGGGCGCCATCTGCAGATCGGCATCACCACCAAGAACGAAGCCGGCTACATCAGCTTGCCCGTCGACATGATGGTGTACAAGGAACTGAAGATGATCGGTTCCATCGGCATGGCGCCGCATCGTTATGCCTCGATGATTCCGATGATCGTCAATAAACAACTCACCCCTGGCAAGATGGTGAGCGGCGAGATTTCGCTGTCCCAGGTGGAGTCGATTTTTGAGGGTATGACGAAGTCAGCCACGACGGGCACCTTCGTTGTCACGCAGTTCAATTAAAGACAGTTGTGTAGACACCCTTGGAGTGTGAAATTGCCGCTCAGTGAACCCAGGAACCGGACCCCGTTGCACCAGAGACAGATCACGATTGACGCCTTTGAGCGTGATGACGGTCTGATCGATATCGAGGCGACCCTGGTTGACACGAAACCGTTCGATTTCATGCTCTGTAATGAACGCCCGAACGTTGTAGCAGGTGAAGCGATTCACCGGATCCTGGTTCGCCTCGCAGTGGATGAGGAGGCGATCATTCGAGAAACCGAAGTCGCCATGGACGGAAAACCCTACCATTACTGCCAGGAAGTCGAGACCCGTTTCAACCTGAACGGAATCAAGATGGCCAGTGGCTTTATGAAGGCCGTCAGCGAGCGCATTGGCAGCGCCGACAACTGTTGGCACGCGCAGCAGGTGCTGCCGCAGATGGCCACGGTGCTGGTGCAGGCCACCTACCCGGCCAAGCGTGATCGCATCAACCTGCTGCCTGCCGCCGAACGGCCCAAGCCACCCATGATCAACACCTGTATCGGTTGGCAAGACCATCGTCCTCATGTGCGCGAGGAGCATGGCGACAGCAAACCGACACAGGAGTCGCCAAGCCAGCCGCAACAGTCAGCTGCCGGGTCTGTCGTTTCGGCTACAGAGGCGTCGTGATGAGTGCCGGTGCCAAGCTCAAAAACATGCTGGCGCAGGGGCCGGTCCTTGCCGCGGCGGCGTTCAGCCCGCTCTCGGCACGGCTGGCCCAGCAGGCAGGTTTCAAGGCACTTTATCTGGGTGGCGGTGCACTGGGTTACTTGAAATGCGCGCTGGAGGCCAATCTTAGCCTGCATGATGTACTTGCCGCTGGTGTCGACATCATGGTGGCATGTGACCTTCCTCTCATCATGGACGCTGCAGCCGGTTATGGTGATCCGATGCATGTCGGGCGCACCGTGCGCTTGGCTGAGCAGGTCGGGTTTGCCGCCATCGAAATCGAGGATCAGGTGTTACCCAAGCGTGCCCATCACCATGTCGGGCTGGACCATGTCATTCCGGCAGAACTCATGGTTGCAAAAATTGAGGAGGCGGCTGGCGCGCGCAGGGACGATGACTTTCTCATCATTGGGCGCACCAACGCCATCCAGAGCGAAGGCCTGGATGCCACCTTGAGGCGCGGTGAGGCCATGTTGCGGGCAGGTGCTGATTTGCTGTTCTTTCTTCCCAGAAATCTGGAGGACACGGTCACGATTGGCAAAACCTTCGGACCCAAGCTCATGCTTTCCTGCGGTGCTGGCTTCAATCACCAGTCCCTCGGCATGTCAGTCGAGGAACTCGCCAGCTTGGGCTATCGACTGTTCGCGGAAGGCGGTGCGGCACTTTATGCGGCCCATGCGGCCATGCGAGAAACATACAGTTGGCTCGCGGGTAGCCATCCAGACACGGACAAGCTCGGTGTGTTGATGGCCGAAATGCAGAAAGTGCAGGAGACCGTCGGACTGCAACAGCTTCTGGACATCGAGAAGCGAACCCTCAAGCTCTGACTTATTGGCGGCCCGGTAACCTTGCCCGTAGTCGTTCGAGGAGGCCCATGGACAAGGCGGTACCCAGCAAAATAATGGCGCCACACAGCAGCATCCAGGCGGTTACAGCTTCACCCAAAAACACCACGCCATAGAAAACTGCAAAAACAGGGATCAGGAAGGTGACCGTCAGTGAGCCAGCAGCGCCAACTTTGTCAATCAAGCGGAAATACAGCACATAGGCCACACCGGTGCACAACACACCTAGGGCCAGAACGGCCAGCCAGGCGGCGGTGCCCGGCTGCTTTCCGGGCCACAACCACATAGTGGGCAGCGCCAGGCAAATGGCAGCAAAAATCTGGCTGCCGGTAGCTGCTGTGAGTGGTGGCACGCCTCCGAGATGACGTTTGGTAAAACTGGCAGAGATGCCGTAACACAGGCAGGCACCCAGGCAGGCCAGCACCGCCCAGCCTGTCACCAGTCCGGAAGCATCAGGCTTGAAACTTGCCTTGCCCCAGGCCAGCATGGCCACGCCGGCAAAACCAATCAACAGGCCCAAAATCTTCATGCCTTTCGGGCGGTCCCTAAGCCAAAGCCATGCCACCAGCGCGCCAAACAGCGGCACGGTCGCATTGAGCAGGGATGACAGGCCTGAACTGATAGACAACAAGGCATAGGCATACAGCGAAAAGGGTATAGCCGAATTGAGAAGGCCCAGAACAAGAATTTTTTTCCAGTGTTTGGTCAGTGCGGACCACTGGCCACGCAGCACAAGCAAGGGCAGCAGGACCAGGGCAGCAATACCCACGCGTAGGCCAGCGGTGGGCAAGGCACCAAATTCAGCGGCGCCAAGCAGGGCAAACAGAAAAGACGCACCCCAAAGGGCACCGAGCAAGACAAACTCTGCCAGCCAGGCTTTGGGGGGTGGGGATGAGTTCAATGTTGTGCTTCCAGTTTCAGTAATGCCGCCTTGCGCTCAAGCCCGCCTGCATAGCCGGTCAGCGCGCCGTTGGCGCCAAGCACGCGGTGGCAAGGCACGATGATGCTCAAGGGGTTGCGTGCCACCGCACCACTGACGGCGCGCGCTGCTGTCGGGCGTCCGATTTGGCCACTCAAAGCGCCGTAGCTGCAGGTCTGTCCGAAGTCCAGCCCCAGCAATGCCTGCCAGACGGACCGCTGAAAGGGCGTGCCGGCACTCAAGTCGAGTTTGATCTCAAACTGCCGCCGCTGCCCTTTAAAGTACTGCGTCAATTGCAGCATGACCTGTTGCAGCAGCGGGTGCTCCGGTGCAGTCTGCCAGGCGCTTGGGTCCGGCTGGTGGCGCTGGCCTTCGAACCAGACACCGCACAAGCCTTGTGGACTGGCAGCCAGGCGCATGCGTCCGAGCGGACTGTCAAACGTGGAGGTGATGGGATCAACGTGTTTTTTCATGGTGTCCTCAAACAAATTCAGACTTTCGCATGATAAGCCCAGTCCCTGATCCAAGTGGACTTCATGGTCTCGTAACGGGTGGCGTGCCGCCTACAATTCAAAGCACGATTCACCCATATTCATCCAAAAAATACCGACAGGGAAAAGCCATGCAGTTGATATCGTCCATATTCAAAGCCTATGACATACGTGGCATCGTGCCCAGCGCCATTGATACTTCGGTGGCCGAAGCTCTGGGACGCGCCTTTGGCACGGTGGCGCTGCGCGAAGGGCAGTTCGTGGTGGCTGTGGGCCGCGATGGCCGCTTGAGTGGCCCGGACCTCAGTTCTGCCCTGATGCGCGGCCTTGCGGCCGCGGGTGTCGAAGTGATTGACATCGGCCTGGCCACTACCCCCATGCTTTATTTTGCTTCCAACACACTGGCTGCCTCCGGCATTCAGGTCACGGGCAGCCACAACCCGAAGGACTACAACGGTTTCAAGATGGTGCTTGCCGGGCGTGCCATTTATGGTGACGAGATTCAGGCACTACGCCGCATGATGGAAAGCGAAACCTGGGAACTGCGCGCAGGCGGCCAGATTCGCCAGGTTGACGTGCTGGCCGCTTACCAGGCGCGCATTGTGGGCGACATCAAATTGGCGCGGCGCATGAAAATCGTGGTCGACTGCGGCAATGGCATTGCCGGCGCCTCTGCGCCCGGCATTTTGCGCGCCATTGGCTGCGAGGTGACCGAGTTGTTCAGTGAAGTGGATGGCAATTTCCCCAACCACCATCCCGATCCGAGCAAACCCGAAAATCTGCGTGACCTGATGGCTGCGCTCAACAGTGGTGAAGCCGAGCTGGGCCTGGCCTTTGATGGCGACGGTGACCGCTTGGGCATCGTCACCAAAGAAGGCAACACCATTTACCCCGATCGCCAGATGATGCTGTTTGCCCGCGATGTTTTGCAACGCGCACCGGGCGGCACCATCTTGTTTGACGTGAAGTGTTCGCAGCGTTTGGCGCCAGCCATCTCGGCGGCTGGTGGTGTGCCCATGATGTTCAAGACCGGCCACTCGCTGATCAAGGCCAAGATGAAAGAGATCGATTCGCCGCTGGGTGGCGAGATGAGTGGCCACATCTTCTTCAAGGAACGCTGGTACGGCTTTGACGATGGCACTTACGCTGGTTGCCGATTGCTGGAAATCCTGAGCCAGTCACCCGATGCCAATGCGGTGCTCAACGCCTTGCCCAGCAGTTTTTCAACGCCTGAACTCAATGTGAAATGTGCCGAGGGTCAGCCGCCGCTGTTGGTGGCGCAATTGGTGGCGGCCGTCAACTTCCCTGCGCCCGCCATACTCAACACCATTGACGGCTTGCGGGTCGACTGGCCCGATGGTTTTGGACTCATTCGTGCGTCCAATACCACGCCGGTGCTGGTACTGCGTTTTGAGGGTCACACGCCCGAGGCCTTGGCGCGTATCCAGTCCGACATGATGGCGTTGCTGCACCAGGTGTTGCCCGGTGCCGTCACCGACGAGGCAGCGCATTGAAGATTTTGATCGTCAAGCTGTCATCGCTTGGCGACGTGGTGCATGCCATGCCGGCTGTGCACGACATCCTGCGCGCGCTGCCGGAGGCGCAAATCGACTGGGTGGTGGAACGTGGCTTTGCCCCGCTGGTGAAGCGTTGCCAAGGTGTGCGCCGTGTCATCGCAAGTGACCTGCGACGCTGGCGCAAAGCGCCATTCAGCCCTGAAACACGCCGTGCCTGGGGTGTCTTTAAAGCCGAGCTGCAACAGGAAGCCTACGACGCGGTCATTGATGTGCAGGGTTTGAGCAAATCTGCGCTGGTTGCCTGGCTGGCCCGTTTAAGCCCGGGTGGCAAGCGTTATGGCCTGGCCAATCAAACCGAAGGTTCCAGCTTCGAGGCGCCAGCGCGCTGGGTGGCGCATCAGGCCATCACCTTGCCATCACGCAGCCATGCCGTGACCCGATCACGGCTGCTGTGTGCGCAAGCCTTGCATTACGAGCTGCCGGTTGAACTGAGGTATGGTTTGATGGCGCAGGCGTTGCAGGCCGAGCTTGGCGGCAAAAATTTGGCAGTTCAGCCGGATTTGCGAGGCACTGTTGCACTGGTTCACGGCACCTCGCGGGCAGACAAGCAGTGGCCGCTCGCGCATTGGCGCGATCTGGCGCAGCGGCTCAACGAGGCCGGTTTTGGCGTGGTGTTGCCGCACGGCAGTCCGGCCGAGCGGCAAACGGCACAAGACATCGCACAGGGTTTGGCGTACGCGCAGGTGTGGCCGGCCTTGGCGCTCGATGCGCTCACCGATGCGCTGGCCACCTGCAGCGGTGTGATCGGGGTTGACAGCGGTCTGAGCCACATTGCGGTGGCGCTGGACCTGCCCCATGTGCAGATCTACAACTTCGACACGGCTTGGCGCACAGGCCCATTGGCTGGGTCACCACGTCAATGCAGCGTGTTCGCCCAGCCCACGCCTTCCGTCGAGGCCGTATGGCAGGCGTGGCAGGCGGTTCTGTCCAAAGTGATCCACCCATGATTCGCTGGCTTTACTCATGGCTTATGTGGCTTGCGCAACCATTGCTCAAGCGCAAGTTGCAACGCCGCAGCCTGAAGGAGCCAGGCTACGGACAATGCATTGACGAACGCTTTGGTTACTACACGCAATCGCTGCCAGCGCATGAAGGTCCCACGGTCTGGTTGCACGCTGTGTCTTTGGGCGAAACACGCGCTGCCGCCGTATTGGTGACGGCATTGCGCCAGCAGCTACCGAAGATGCGGCTGCTGCTCACCCAT